>JBKKAO010000155.1:0-3235 GCA_046714645.1 Burkholderiales bacterium
TTCCCGTGCTACTCAACACCTTGTCTCCAGCGGAATTGGTGGCGTTTTACCTGCAAGACTCCGGAGCCGAAGTGGCTATTGTTCATGGCAGCCTTGCACCCTTGCTCGGAGATCAATCGGTTCGCGCATCTCGGTTGCGTCACGTCGTGCTCGTTGGCGAAGCCAGCGATGTTCCGGATCTTGCCTTAGCGAGCGTAAGCGCATGGAACGATTGGATCGCAGCGCAAAGCGATATGTTGCCGGAGGCGTATACGCACCGCGACGAAATGGCCTTCTGGATGTACAGTTCGGGCTCGACCGGCCAGCCCAAAGGGGTCGTACACCTGCACCATGACGCACCCTATACTCACGCGGCTTATGGCAAACGCGTGCTCGGTATTCGGGAAAGCGATGTCGTGTTCTCTCCGCCCAAGATTTACTTCGCCTATGGTTTCGGCAACTCGCTGACCTTTCCTTTCTCCGTGGGCGCCACCACCGTGCTCTTGCCAGGACGCCCCGATGCGCAGGCGGTGTTCAATACGATCGAGCGGCACCGGCCGACGATGCTCTTCGGCTTACCCACGCTCTATAACGCATTGGTCGCCCATCCCGGTTCGGAGAAACGCGACTTGTCGAGCCTACGCCTGTGTCTCTCCGCAGCCGAGACGCTCTCGGGCGAATTGTTCCGCGAATGGCAGCGGCGTTACGGACTTTGCATTGTCGAAGGCTTAGGTTCGACGGAGTTGCTGCACATCTATTTGTCTAACCGCTTGGACCGGCAAAAGCCCGGTGCCAGCGGGGCGCGCGTCCCAGGATACGAACTCAAGCTCACGGATCCTGAAGGCCATACGGTCGCGCCCGGAGAATCGGGCGTACTGTGGGTGCGCGGAGATTCGCAAGCACCGCTCTATTGGAACCGCCTGGACAAGACGCAGGAGACCATGCGTGACGGTTGGATCTACACGGGCGATCGTTTTAGGATGGATGAGGACGGCTTCTATTTCTTCGAAGGCCGGGTGGACGACCTCATCAAGGTCAGCGGGCAGTGGATCTATCCGCTCGAAGTCGAGCGCTGCTTGGCCGAATATCCTTCGGTGAAGGAATGCGCGGTGTTAGGGATCGAGGAAGAAAACCGTTTGATGACGCTGGTGGCTTTCGTTGTGTTGAAAGAGGCTATCGCATCACCGGATGACGAAACGACCCGTTCGCTACAAGACTTCGTGAAGTCGCGGCTCACGCCCTACAAATACCCGCGCCGCGTGCGCTACCTCGGTTCATTGCCGAAAACCGGCACCGGCAAGATCGACCGGCAGCGGCTTAGGCAAAATACATAGGCTGCGCTTGCGCACCATGCCCCGCATTGACCCTCATCCCATCCCCTCCTCTCCCCGCGTGCGCCACACGCAAGGGAGGGGGTTCATGTCGGCAAGTCCTATCACGGCACGCCAAAGGTCGCGACCTTATCGATCTTGCACTCGAACAACACGCGCTTCTCGTCGATCTTCGGATCGCGCAGGCCGTAGGGTGCAGGCTGGCTTGTGTACTTCGTCCAGATCTTATCGAGTTGTTTGGTGACACGCGCGCCGTCGGGACCGGTTTCGAGTACTTCGTTGACGACGGTGCACTTGATGCTGACCCAGTGGTAGGGATTCTTCGGGTTGGTGAGCAAGCAGGTTAGTTGCGGGTTCTTTCGAATCCACTGGCACTTCGGCCGGTGGGAGGCGGTGTTGACCAGAATCTTGTCGCCTTCGTAGTCAAACCACATGACGGTCAAGCTGGGACGGCCATCGGGTCCGATGACGGCGAGGGTCATGGAAACGGGATCATCCAGTAGCTGCTTATAGATCGGGTCCAGATCCTTCAGACTTGCGGCGGGCTTGCGCTCACCGACATCGAACTGGCCTGGTTGCAATCCGTTAGCCACGTGGCGGAAATTCGCAATGACGAAATCGCTCATGAATCATCTCCTCGGGTTTACCAAAAAAAAATGCCGTTGGGCAACAGCACGGCTTTGCAATCGCCGCCCGCGATACTTTAGCGCGCTTGCGACAGGGCTTTGCGTTTCCACAACTCCCAGGCCCGATCGTACCAGTTGGGCGATTTGAGGTTCGCCACCTCGCCCTCATTCAAATAGGTGACGTCTCCACCAAGCGCGATAGCCTGCGCTTGTAGCTTTGCATTGGTCTGCAAGTAAACACTGCGCGCCACGGCCTCGGAAATGGAACTGCCCACCACCACGGCGCCATGACCGCGCATGAGGGCGGCCGGTTTATCTCCTAGCACCGCGGCCAAGGCGCGTCCGAGGCCGGGGTTGCGCACCAGCATATCGGTATCGCCTCCTGCCTCGCGAATCTCGAAAACGGGTACTCCTTCGCCTACGAAGGCCGCCATGTGGTAGACCGGGCGCAGCGGTACTTTGGTGATACCGAAAGAAATGATGGACGCGGCGTGATGATGCACGATGGATTTCACGTCCGGCCGCCGTTTGTAGATCTCGCCATGAATGAAGCGTTCGAGGTACAGCTTACGGCCCGTCGCATCCACGGCATTGCCATCGAGATCCAGCTCCACGATATCAGCGGCAGTAACCAACTCGGGCGCGATGGAACGAGAAATCAGAAAACGCTGAGGATTCTTGTCATGGCGCGCACTGACATGGCCATAGCCGTCCACTACCGCCTCGGCTGCGAGGATGTGGTTCGCCGCCACCAAGTCTTCGATGAGCAAGAGAGCTGGAACACCGGCCGAGGCGGGGGCGGCGGTGCTTGAGCGGCCGGCCCACGCGCTGGCCGCTAACAACGCCGAAGTTCTTAGGAAGCCGCGCCGGTTCAGTTGTCTTTCCACCTATTGCTCCAGGTCAGGTTAATTGGATGCGGCTTCCGATACCATGATTCCATCGTAGAGCCAAGCCATGCCCTCGAAGTCCAGGGCCGCATCCGGAATACTACTGGCAAAATGCGATCATGAGTGCCTGACTCGCGCTTTCCAGCTCGCGGACGCCACGGTGGTGGTGCCGATGGACTTCCTGCGTCTGCCTTTGATCGCCATGGCCGGTTATTTCTTCTATGGCGAAACGGTGGACGCCTGGGTGATCATCGGAGCGCTGATCCTTTGCGCGGGAGCTTGGCTCAACATAAGGGCGGCGGTGCACTAGAGGATCTGCGCCGCCCTGAGAAGGCCAAGTGTCATTGGAAATCGCTGGCGGCACTAGACCCGCGAGCCGAGGTGCTTCTTGGCTTCCTCGTAGGTATAGGCC
>JBKKAO010000156.1:0-3909 GCA_046714645.1 Burkholderiales bacterium
TCAATTTAGTATCCAGGCTTACCGTAGCCATGCTTACAGTTGGCTTGCTTATCGTAAGCTAGGCAACTAAAATCCGCCCCATGGTTATCAAGGAAGATCTATCCCGCAATTTCGGTTTCATCCTGAACGACGTGGCGCGGCTGCTGCGCACGACGTTCGACCGCCGGGTGAAGGGCATGGGCTTGACTCGCTCGCAGTGGTGGGTGTTGCTGCACGTTTTCCGCAATTCCGGCGTGACGCAATCCGAGCTGGCGGATATTCTCGAGGTCGAGAAAGCTACGCTGGGCCGCCTCATAGACCGGCTGGAGGGCAACGGCTGGCTGCGCCGGGAGAGCGATGCCGTGGATCGCCGCGCGAAGCGCATCTATCTCACCGAGGCCGTAGAACCCGCCATGAAAGCCATGCGAGCGGCTGCTGCCGATGTGCGCCGCGACGCCTTGGGCGAGCTTTCCCCCGAAGAACAAGAGCGCTTCGTGGACACCTTATTGTCGGTCAAGACCAATCTGTCCCGCGCGGAGAACGGGAACCATGCAAACGGGGTGAAGAACGGGGCAAAGAGCGGGGTCATGAAGCGGGCACACGTATGACCCTCAAGCAATTCAAACCCTGGATCCCGGGGTCGCGCTTTGTCAGATTCGTGCTGTTGCTGGTGGTGCCTCTCGTGGCCGCGCTGGTGGGACTGCGCATGTATGCCCAAGGGGGGCGCGAGATGGAAACCGAGAACGCCTACGTCAAGGCCAATATCGTCGCCGTGAGCGCGGGAGTGCAAGGGCGGGTCGTCGAGGTGTTAGTGGATGACGACAGCCTGGTGAAGAAGGGCGACGTGTTGTTTCGGCTGGATCCCACGCCCTATGAGATTGCCGCCGCACGCGCACGGGCTCAGATGGACGTGGTGCGTACGGAAATGGAATCCTTGCGGGCTGACTACCGGACTACTCTGGTGGAGTCCGCCGAGGCCAGGGAGCGCATCGAATACCTTGCCAAACAGGTCGAGCGGCAGGAGCGTTTGAAGGAGCGCGGCATGAGCCGCGCGGATCAGTACGATGAAGCAAAGCACAATCTCGAGGCTGCCAAGCGGCGGCTGCAAACCATTCAGGAGCACAGCAAGCGTGTGCAGGCCAGTTTGGGGGGTAATCTGAATGCACCGGCCGAGGACCATCCTCGCTATCAAGAGGCCAAGGCGGCCTATGATGCGGCGATGTTCGAATTCACCCGCACCGACGTCAAAGCGCTCAGCGACGGCGTGGTCAGCAACATGAAGCTGCAAGTGGGCGAATGGGTCAACCGGGGTGTACCCGTTTTCAGTTTGATCGAAAGCGGCCTGCCGTGGGTGGAAGCGAACTACAAGGAAACCCAGCTTACGCACCTGCGCGAAGGGCAATCGGCAAAGGTAGTGGCCGATGCCTATCCCGACGTGGAATGGGAAGGAAGGGTCGCTACCATCGCACCGGCCAGTGGCGCGGAGTTCGCGGTCCTTCCACCGCAGAACGCGACCGGTAATTGGGTAAAAGTCGTGCAACGCATTCCCGTGAGAGTTCAGGTGCAACATGCCCCGGGCCAACCGCCCCTGCGCGCGGGGATGACGGTGACGGTGCGAGTGGACACGGGACACATCCGAGGCTTGCCGCGTAGGATCCAGGCGCTCATAGACAAGGGGTATCTGCCGCAGTTTCTCGAACCGTCCTTGGCGCTGGCTCGTAACGAGCAATGAGCACTGCGCGTCACCCGCTCCTCATCACCATCTCGGTGATGACGGCGAGCTTTCTGTATTCGCTGGACTGGACCATCGTGGCGGTGGCCTTGCCGCACATGCAGGGTACTTTTTCCGCCACCCAGGACCAGATCTCCTGGGTAGTCACCTCGTACATCGTAGCGGCTGCTATCAGCTTGCCTACGGCGGGCTGGCTGGCTACCCGCTTCGGGCGCAAGCGCATGTACATGTGTGCGACGACGTTGTTTCTGGTGTCCTCCGTGGCCTGCGGCGCGGCCCAATCCCTTGAGTTCGAGATCTTCGCGCGCGTGGTGCAGGGGATTGGCGGCGCGTTTCTCATCCCCATTTCTCACGCCATCATCCTCGATACCTATCCTCCGGAAGAGCAAGGTAAGGCGATGTCGATTTGGGCCATCGGATCCACGGGTGGCAGCTTCGTCGGCCCGTTTCTCGGAGGGGTCATTACCGAATATGTGGGCTGGCGCTACTGCTTTTACATCAACATTCCGGTCGGTCTGCTGGCGCTGGCGGGGACCTTCCTATTCGTTCCGGAGACAAAACGAGATCAGGATCACCCACTGGATTGGTTCGGGTTCCTGGCGCTGGCCATGGGCATCGGTTCACTGCAACTCATGCTCGACCGCGGCGGGCGGCTCGATTGGTTCGACTCTTGGGAAATCATCCTAGAAGCGTGTCTGTGTGTGCTCGGTTTCTATCTTTTTCTGGCGCATAGCCTGACGACGCGCATGCATCCGTTCTTGGATCTGCGAATCTTCCGGAACCGGAATTTTTCTATTGGACTAATCTTCTCGGCTGGCTATGGATTGGTCACTACGCCCCTCGTGGTGTTGATGCCGGCTTTCCTGCAGGATTTGCGTGGTTATCCCATCGATACCATCGGCTTCCTTCAGGCCCCGCGCGGCATCGGGCTGCTGTTGGCCATGGTGATGGGTGGGCGCCTCCTGGGGAAAGTGGACGCGCGCTTGCAGATGGCGGCGGGCTTGATCCTCTTGGCGGCATCGAGTTTCGAGATGGCGCGCTGGACCACGGAGGTTGGCGTGTGGCCGCTGTTGTGGACCAACTTCTTGCAAGGCATCGGTGGCGGCATCATGCTGGTGCCCAATCAAGCCATCGCCTTCGCCACGCTCGATCCTGAGCGGCGTACCGATGGCGCGGCACTATTCAATCTGGTGCGAAACGTGGCGGCGAGCGTAGGCATTTCGGCGGCCCTTACGCTATTCCTTCGTACCAGCGGTTCCAGCCGCGCGCACATGACCGAACATATCACACCCTATAGCGAAGCGCTTCAACACGGGGCGAGCGCTAGTCTATGGGACATCACTACACCGGAAGGCTTGGCCGCGCTCGCGCGCGAGATCGACATTCAGGCCGCCATGCTGGGGTACATGGGGGATTTCCGGATGTTCGCGGTGGCGGCGCTGATTGGATTGCCGCTACTGTTCTTTGTCGCGCACGATGCCGATCGCGCGAAGAGCGTGAAACCGGCGGATGTTCACTTCGAGTAAATTTGCGTGATTGCCAGGGCCCGCAAGCGGAACCGGGGAGAACGTTTTCCGGAATATTAGATGGATCGGATACACTTCGCGCACGCCATCCATCCAGGATTCACAATGACCGCGCTCCGTGTTATCCGCCCCCGGCGAAGCCTGCTCTTCGTCCCGGCCCTTCGCCCCGATCGTTACTGGAAAGCGCTTGGCTCGGGTGCCGACATTGTCTGCATCGATATGGAAGACGCGGTCGCCACCGACCGAAAGGACGAAGGGCGTGCCAATACCTTGCCGTTGTTCAAGCAGGAAAGCCATACTCAAGCCGAACGCATGGTGCGCATCAATTCCATTTCCACTTATCACGGATTGAAAGACGTTCAGGCGCTGATCGAGTGCGATTCCCCGCCGCCCTCCATCATGATCCCCAAGATCAAATCGGCCGAAGAGGTTCAGTTGTTGGACACTTTGCTGTCCACCAGGAATACGAAGGATATTCGATTTTGCATCATCATCGAAACCAACCAGGGATTGGAGCGTGCGCAAGAGATCGCGCGGGCCTGCGATCGCACCGACTCCATGATCCTGGGTGCGGTGGATATGTCAGCGGATTTGCGCTGTGTGAAGGCCTGGGAGCCGCTGCTGTATACGCGATCGCGCTTGGTGCATGCGGCAGCGAGCGCGGGTATCGAT
>JBKKAO010000157.1:0-14148 GCA_046714645.1 Burkholderiales bacterium
TTGGGCTCGTTGGCGATCTCGCCCACCAACTCCGAGTGCAGAACTTTGTTGTTTTCGTCGAGCACCACCACGGCGCGCGCGGTCAGGCCTTCCAAGGCGCCGTCGACGATATCCACCCCATAACTACGATGGAAGTTCTTGTCCCGCAAGGTGGAGAGTGTCACCACATTGTTCAGGCCCTCGGCACCGCAAAAACGTGCCATGGCAAAGGGCAAATCGGCTGCCACCACCAGCACCACGGTGTTGGTCATGGCGGAGGCCTTCTCGTTAAAAACACGCGTGGACTTTTGGCAGGTGGGGGTATCGAGGCTGGGTACGATGTTGAGCACTTTGCGCTTTCCGGAGTACTCGCGCAGGCTCACGTTCTTGAGATCCTTGGTGACGAGGTTGAAGTCGGTGGCACTACTGCCTTTTTGCGGAAGATTGCCGGCGACGGATACGGGATTACCCTTCAAGGTTACGGTGGACATCAGGACTCCTTATATCGATTGAGTGACGGTAGACAGCGCATCGCCGAAGCGAGCGATGTCTTGATCGGTTTTGGTCTCGGTGGTGCACACCAACAATGAACCCTCCAATTCAGGATAGTCACCGGTCAGATCCATACCACCGAGAATCTGCTGCTTCAGCAGAGTTTCTAGCACACTTCGCACGGGCCGGTTCAAGGCGAATACCGTCTCATGAAAACACGGCGCGGTGAACCGGCGCTCAATTCCTCTCGTCTTGAGAATCGCGCTCAAATTGATCAAATTGCGATGGCACCCCAGCGCCGCCTGGCGCAAACCCTCTGGCCCCATGATGGCGAGATGAATGGTCGCAGCCGTCACCGCCAAGCCTTGATTCGTGCAGATATTGGAGGTGGCCTTGGACCGCCGGATATGTTGTTCGCGCGCCTGCAAGGTCAGGGTGAACCCCGGCCGGCCCGCCGCATCCACCGTGCGCCCTACGATGCGTCCGGGCATTTGACGCACCAGGGCTTGTTTGCAAGCGAGAAATCCGAAGTAAGGCCCGCCGCTCGCCAAGGGCACTCCCAGCGATTGCCCTTCGCCCACCGCCATATCGGCACCGCGCTCGCCCCACTGCCCGGGCGCTCTGAGCAATGCCAAGGACAGCGGGTTCACCAACGCAATTACCAGCGCGCCTCGCGTGTGCGCCCAGTCCGTCAGCCGGTCCACGTCTTCGAGACATCCGAAGAAGTTGGGGTGCGGAATCACCAGCGCGGCGAATGCGGTGTTATCGAACCTCGTCAATGACTGCGGCAGCGTGGTGCCTTGCTCGGTGCAGTACATGAGATCAACCACCTCGATATCCTGACTCGACACGATGGCCTTCACCACCTTGCGATAGGCCGGGGACACCGTGCCCGGCATGAGCACCCGCCGCGACCCCCGGGACTGGCGCACCGCCATGAGGATCGCTTCGGCCAAGCCCGAGGCGCCGTCGTAGAGACTGGCGTTGGTGACGTCCATGCCAGTCAGGGAGACCATCATGCTTTGATACTCGTAGAGCACCTGCAGCGTGCCCTGGCTGGCTTCGGCCTGGTAGGGCGTGTAAGCCGAGTAAAACTCCCCGCGCGTGGCGATCTGCCACACGGCGGCGGGAATGTGGTGTTCGTAGGCACCGGCGCCGAGAAAATTCAAGGGCTGCAACACCCCATGTGCGCGTTCGCGAAGCAGGCGCGAGACTTCCATCTCGCTCAAACCCGCGGGTACGCCGCTCAATTCGGCCTGAGGAATCCCGCACGGAATCTCATCGAACAATTCGGCTATGGACGAAACACCAATGGCCGACAACATCTCGGTGACTTCCTCTGGGGTGTGAGGGATGAAGGGCATGGTGCCGCCTTCGCAGGGCGAGGACTAATGCGCGTCGGAGCCGACCATCTTTTCGTAACCCGCCGCATCCATGAGCTGGCCTAGTTCCGACAAATTGTCGGGCTTGAGCCGGAACATCCAAGCAGCGTAGGCATCTTCGTTGATCTTTTCGGGAGAGGAACCGAGATCCTCATTCACCGCGATCACTTCGCCGGAGAGCGGCGCGTAGATGTCCGAGGCCGCCTTCACCGACTCCACGACTCCGCATTCCTTGCCTTGCTGGAGCTTCTTGCCAAGGACCGGGCTCTCGACGTAGACCACATCGCCTAACTGCTCTTGGGCATGGAAAGTAATGCCCACGCTCACGCTGCCGTCGGCTTCAACGCGAGCCCACTCATGGCTCGCGGCGTACTTGAGATTATTTGGAATCTGCATGGAACATCCTTTCAAGGAGCTTCGCGCCCGAGACCGGCGGAAACCAAGGCACGACCGTGTCTGACGAAGGGGTATTTTACAACTCGCGCCCGCGCACGACGCTCACGAATTTCCACTTCAACCACATCGCCCCACTGCACCGCCAAAGGCACACGCGCCAGCGCGATGGCCTGCCCCAAGGTAGGGGAGAAGGTCCCGCTGGTAATTTCTCCAGTGCCACTTGGACAGATTACATGCTGATGCCCGCGCAACACGCCCTTCTCTAGTAGTACCAGCCCCACCAGCTTGAAGCGAGGCGTGCGCGCGGCAAGCGCGGTTCGTCCAACGAACTCGCGCGGCGAGGAGATATCGGCGGTCCAAGTCAAACCCGCCTCGGCGGGGGTAACGCTTTCATCCATGTCTTGCCCGTAGAGATTCATTCCCGCTTCCAAGCGTAAGGTGTCGCGCGCCCCCAGGCCGATGGGCGCGATGTCATGACCCACCAGCGCGCGCCATACCGTGACTGCATCGTGAGAAGGAAGCATCACTTCAAAACCATCTTCTCCGGTATATCCCGTGCGCGCCACCAGCCATTCCCCCGCTTGCGCCGCGCTGAAACTGGGCAAGGCCTCGGAAAGGGCTTGGAGATGAGGCAGTGCGTCCCAGGTCTTTTGGCGAGCCGTGGGACCCTGGATGGCCAGCATGGCGAGGTCACGCCGGGGCGCGATGTGCGCTTCCGGGAAGACGGCTCCTAGCGCTTCCATCCAAGCCATGTCCTTCCCGGCGGTGGCCGCATTGACCACCAGCCGGTAGTGGGCGTGCTTCAAGTAATACACGATCAGGTCGTCCAGTACACCACCATCGTCTCGCAGTATGCAGCTATAGAGCGCACGGCCGGGGACCGTGAGTTTTCCGATGCTGTTGGAAAGGAGCCGTTCCAGAAAGGCTTGGGCGCTGGTGCCTGTGATATCCACGGCGAGCATATGCGATACGTCGAACACACCGGCATCGCGCCGCACCCGGTGGTGTTCCTCCAACTGCGAGCCATAGTGAAGAGGCATATCCCAGCCACCGAAATCCACCATCCGCGCACCCAGAGCGCGATGCTCGGCGTTAAGCGGCGTGGCGTTGGGCATGCTCAGCTCGGGAAGAAAAGGTAGAGACGGTATCCCGCCGCGCGCAAATCGCGAGTGTTCAACACAAGCCGCACCGTCACTTCAGTGCCCGCGGGAAACCCCCGTTCATCGGAATGAAGAGCGGTGAGATAGTCCTTAGGCGCGAACTGTTTCTTGGCGATGGGATGATCCATGGTGTTGGTCAAGGTCAGCTCCAAGGTGGGAAACGCCTGTAATCGCTGCGCCCGGTTTCGAATGGAAGCGGTCAACAGCACCTCCTGCGGGCGCGAGGGATCCACCACTTGCAGGTCCGAGCTTTCGATGTAGAGGCTCTCGGGATATCTCGGTAACGGCACCGTGCATGCGAAGGGCTCGCATAGCGCCATAAGAGCAGGGCGAAGGCTTGGAAATCCCGCCGCCAACCCCGCGCGGAAGAAAAGCAGTGATTGCACCAGCGCCACAATCGCCAGCAGGCCAACTCCCAGGGACCATCCCCAGGCCGGGCCGCGCCATTTGCGGCGGCGGGTACTCAGGTCGAATAGATCTTCCGGCAGGGTGAGAGTCTCGATCCTAGCTTGGGAAGAAACAGATGCGGACTTGGGTATCGCCATGTCGCCCGCCACCGCGAAAGCGCCCTGATGCGAGGGCGCGGGCAGGGAAGGCGCGGGAGCTTCCCATGCGGATCGTTCTGAACTTGCGAGCGGCGGGGGATCTTGGCTCTTACCTGGCGCGCGCGCGGTCAGGCTGGCAAAGGCATCGAAGACGGTCGCGCAACGCCCGCAGCGCACCTGGCCGCTGCAAGCTTGTAGTTGTTGAACGGTCACCCGAAAGTAGGTATTGCAAGATGAGCAGCGTGTGTACATGCTCATGGCGAATCCGCCCCCGGCCGTTTTCTAATCATCGATCTCGTTGTCCCACCAAAGACGTCCAACCATCATCCGGCTCGAAGGGGACCAGCCTCACCCAAGGGGCGTAGGCATCAATCACTTCGCCCGCCTGTCTATCGAGAATTCCCGCGAGAATCAAATGCCCCCCCGGACGGACTTGCGCCCCCAGCCGCGGAGCGAGGAGCCGCAGGGGATTCGCCAAGATGTTGGCGACTACAATGTCATAGCTCCGGCGCGCTGGCAAGTCTACTGGCAGCACCCAGGAAATCAGGACCCCATTGCGGGTAGCGTTATCGAATCCCGTGCGCAATGCTTGAGAATCGATATCGCTCGCCACAACCTCTCGGGCCCCGAGTTTCGCCGCTGCGATGGCGAGGATGCCAGACCCGCATCCGTAGTCCAGCACGTACTCACCGCCTCGGAGGTTGGCTTCCAACCAACGCAGACATTGCCGCGTGGTGGGATGCGCACCGGTACCGAAGGCCAAACCTGGGTCCAATCGCAGATTGACGGCCTCTGGCGCGGGCGGTTGATGCCACGAAGGCACGATCCAAAGGCGCTCTGAGATTTGAATGGGAGCGAATTGCGTCTGGGTCTCACGCACCCAATTGTGATCGCCGAGCGATTCCACGCTAAAGCTGGGGATGCGCGCCAGATTGATTTCCGCGCAAGCCTCCCGCAATAGCTTCTCGGCGTTGGTCCCCTCGGCAACCAGCACGCGAAACTGGGCGAGTATCCAATGGGAATCGGAGTTCCACGCAGGTTCGGCAAACACGGGGACTTCCTGCGGCCCGCCCGCATGGGCATCGGCGACATCAACGGACAGCGCTCCTAGGGCAAACAAGGCCTCGGAGAGAGGTTCAACAAAGTTAGGGTTCACCTGAAAAGTAAGCGCTAACCACATCGATCAGCAAGTCCTATCCTAGGCACGGATCCTAATCGCCCCTGACTTGCTTGGCCAACTTCTCTTCCAAGTAGTGAATGCCGGTGCCGCCCCGGACGAAGGCCGAATCCAGCATGAGCTCCTGATGTAAGGGCAGGTTGGTATCAATGCCTTCCACGATCATTTCGGATAAAGCGATACGCATCTTGGCAATGGCCTGGTCTCGGGTATCGCCCCAGGTGATGACTTTTCCGATGAGCGAATCGTAATAGGGGGGTACGAAATAGTTGGTGTAGGCGTGGGAATCCACGCGCACGCCGAGACCGCCCGGTACGTGAAAGGAGGTGATGCGTCCGGGCGATGGCGTGAACTTGTAGGGATGTTCGGCGTTGATGCGGCACTCCAGAGCATGTCCCTTGAACACCACGTCCTTTTGCCGCAAGGCCATCTTCTCGCCCGCGGCGATGCGGATCTGCATCTGTACGATGTCCACACCCGTGATCATCTCGGTCACGGGGTGTTCCACCTGCACCCGGGTGTTCATCTCAATGAAGAAAAACTGCCCGTTCTCGTAGAGAAACTCGAAAGTACCCGCACCCCGGTAACCGATTTTGCGGCAGGCTTCGGCACAACGCTCACCAATGCGTGCTTTCAACCGGGGATTGATCAGCGGAGCGGGGGCCTCTTCGATGATCTTCTGATGGCGGCGCTGCATGGAACAATCGCGATCGCCCAGGTAGACGGCGTTCTTGTATTCGTCCGCTAGCACCTGGATTTCCACATGGCGAGGCTTCTCCAGGAACTTCTCCATGTAGAGCGTGGGGTTTCCGAAGGCAGCTTTAGCCTCCGTGCGCGTCATGTTGACCGCATTGAGGAGCGCGGCCTCGGTGTGTACGACACGCATTCCCCTTCCGCCCCCCCCGCCCGAGGCCTTCACGATGATAGGGTATCCGATGGAGCGAGCGATCTTGATGATCTCCTCGGGTTTCTCCGGCAACGCCCCTTCGGATCCAGGGACCACGGGAACTCCGGCCTTGATCATGGCCTGCTTCGCGCTCACCTTGTCACCCATCATCCGGATGGTTTCCGGACGCGGCCCAATGAACACAAAACCACTTTTCTCCACCCGCTCGGCGAAATCCGCGTTCTCGGAAAGAAAACCGTAGCCGGGGTGGATGGCCTGAGCATCGGTTACCTCCGCCGCGCTGATGATGGCCGGAATATTCAGATAACTCTGCATGGGCGCGGGCGGACCGATACACACCGACTCATCCGCCAGCTTGACGTACTTCGCCTCGGCGTCCGCCTCCGAATGCACCACTACGGTCTTGATTCCGAGTTCACGGCACGCACGCTGAACGCGCAAGGCGATCTCGCCTCGATTGGCAATCAGAATCTTTTCAAACCCCGAAGATTTGCCCGAAGGTGCCGGGAGACGCGAAGCTCGCAGTGCAGCCATGGAAGTTATTAAGCTTTCGAATGGACTTCAACAGACCCTAGCCCAGTAGAAATAGGGGTTCTCCGTATTCGACTGGCTGCCCGTCCTCAACGTAGACTTCCTTGACCACGCCACCTTGGTCGGCCTCGATCTCATTCAAAAGCTTCATCGCTTCAATGATGCACAGCGTGTCCCCAGGGCTCACCTTAGCCCCGATATCCACGAAGGGCTTCGAGCCCGGCGAGGCCGAACGGTAGAACGTGCCCACCATGGGCGACTTCACGATGTGCCCTTCCACCGTGGCCGCGACGGGCGCCGCCGGGGTCTCAGAACTCGCGCTAGGTGCCGGTAAGGCGGCAGGGGGGGCATAGTTGATTGGCGCCGGTTGCGGCGTATAGCTCATGGGGCCCCCATGCCTTGGGAGACTGGCGATGCGAACTCTTTCTTCGCCTTCGGTCACTTCCAACTCGGCGATGCCCGATTCCCGTACTAGATCGATCAGCTTCTTTAGCTTTCTAAGGTCCACTTTTAGCCCCTTAAATGATGGGAAAGGGCATAGTCCAACGCCAACTCGTAGCTTTTGGCTCCCAGACCACAGATGATGCCGACCGCCAAGTCCGTGAAGTAGGAATGATGGCGGAAGGGTTCGCGGGCGAACACGTTCGACAGATGCACCTCGATGAAGGGAAGCTTCACCGCCGAGAGTGCGTCTCGGAGGGCAACACTGGTATGGGTAAACGCTGCCGGATTGATAATGATCAACTGTGTATCGTCGGACAGCGCTAGATGAATTCGCTCAATCAGCACCAATTCCGAGTTACTTTGAAGGAAATCCAAGGAGATCCCCGCTTCTTGAGCACGCTCCAAGAGACGGGTTCGTATGGATTCTAGAGTTACGCGCCCGTAATGCCCGGGTTCACGTGTACCAAGCAGGTTAAGGTTGGGGCCATTGAGGACGAGCACCTTGCTCACCCTCTTGCCTACCTCCCCACCCACCGTATCGGGAAGCATCATGGATGCCAGTTTGCCGCAAAATCGGCGAAGTTGTCCAGAGGTTCAATGCTTTTTGACGTCCTCACCGCTCAAATCTTTAGTCTCGGATTAGAGCAGCGGTAGGATCAGCTTTTCTAGTTTTTCCTCGTTGACTCCTCCTAGTTCTGCTTTGATGACCTTTCCGGATCTGTCGATAAACACCGTGAAAGGAAGCGCGCCGATCTCGTTGCCTGCCGCGCGCACCAATTCCAGACCTTCGACTCCGGCCAGCAGAATCGGGTAGTTCACACCCATCTCCACGGCGAAGGGCTTCACCCGTTCCAGTTCATCGAGCGCGATACCGACAATTTGTAGGCCTTTGGGGCCCAATTTGACCTGTGTTCGCACCAAAGCGGGAACTTCCTCGCGGCAAGGCGCACACCACGTCGCCCAGAAATTCACCACTACCACCTTCCCCTGCCAATCGGAAATCCGGTTTTTCTTCCCCTCCATATCCGGTAGCGCTGTGGAGGTAAAAGAACTCGACGCGGATTGATCCACCGGTACTTCGACGGGTATCGATCCGCCCCGCTGGACGAAATAACCCGCACCGAGCGCAATGGCGGCAGCCGCCGCGATTACAAGGGACTTCAAAGTACGGCTCATTTAGCGCATATCACGTTTGATCCGGAATGGTTTCTACGTTGGCCAGCCACACCGTGGATTCGCTGTCGCTGGGCGCGCGATAGTCGCTGCGCGGCGAGAGCGATCCGCCCGAACCCACCTTGGGCCCATTGGGAATGGCGCTACGTTTGTACTGCGAGAACTGGAAGAAGCGCCGGAGGAAAATGCGCAACCATTTCTTCACCTCGGCGACAGCGTACTCCCGCCGCTGCGAGACAGGGATATCGGGCCATTGCCCCACTGACCGGTCGCGCCAGGTACTCCACGCCATGAAGGCAACTTTGCTCGGCAGATAGCCGAAACGCAGCAGATAGTAGAGGTGGAAGTCCTGCAACTCGTACGGACCTACCACCGCTTCCGTACTCTGGCCGGGCCCCTCTGCGCACTTACCCGGCACCAGTTCGGGACTAATTGGAGTATTGAGCACGTCTTCGAGGACCGCGCTCACCTGAGCACCCAATTGGTTCGTACGGGCAACGTATCGGATCAAATACTGGATGAGTGTCTTGGGCACGCTGGCGTTCAGGTGGTAGTGCGCCATGTGATCCCCCACACCATAGGTGCACCACCCAAGCGCCAATTCCGAAAGATCGCTGGTCCCAATCACCGGCGCGTTGTTGACGTTAGCCAGCCGGAACAAATGACTGCTACGCTCACCCGCTTGGACATTCTCGAAAGTCACGTCGTACACCGGCTTACCCTCGGAGAAGGGGTGCCCGATATCCTTGAACATCTGCATGCAGCTAGGCCGAATGTCGATCTCGTGGGCGGCGCAGCCCACGCTTTTCATTAAACGGCGCGATTGGTCCAAGGTGCGTTCGCTGGTGGCAAAGCCCGGCATCGTATAGGCGAGGATATGACTTCTGGGTAAGTCCATGACGTCCATGGCGCGCGCGCAGACAATGAGCGCTTGCGTGGAATCCAATCCCCCCGAAATACCGATGACAACCTTGTCGGACTTCATCGCGCGCAGACGCTTGACCAGCCCTTGCACCTGGATCTCATAGACCTCGTGGCAACGCGCGTCGCGGGTAGCCGGGTCCGAGGGGACATAGGGAAAACGCTCGTAGCGGCGTATGAGCGGAAGATCCGCCTCCGAGGGCAACTCAAGCGGGATCGAGACGGTACGAAATTCCTTCGCCGTCTCCCGGTAGCGCGCCAGGGATTGTCCGAAACTGTTGGTTCGCATGCGGTCTTGGGCGATGCGATCCAAGTCAATATCGCCCGTCACCAGATGGGAGAGGTAGGAAAAACGCTCGGTTTCGGCCACCCGGGATCCGTTTTCGTAAATCATACCGTGACCATCCCAGGCCAAGTCCGTCGTGGACTCACCGTAACCCGCCGCGCAATATAGATAGGCGCTCACACAGCGCCCCGATTGATTGGCCACCAACTGCCGCCGGTATTCATCCTTCCCCACCGTGATATTGGAGGCGGATAGATTTACCAGCAGCGTGGCTCCCGCTATGGCTGCCAGGGACGAGGGGGGCACCGGCGTCCACAGGTCCTCGCAAATCTCCACAAAGAAGGTAAATAGCGGTTGCTGAGGAAGTTGAAACAGTAGCCGGGTGCCGAAGGGGACTTCGCGCTGGCCGCACAGATCGATGCATAGGCGGGGGCAGTAATCCCCAGGGGTGAACTGGCGCAACTCGTAGAACTCACGGTAGTTAGGCAAGTAGGTCTTAGGCGCCACGCCAAAAAGACGTCCCTGGCAAAACACCGCGGCGCAGTTGTACAGCAGTGCGTCCACTTGCAAGGGCAAGCCCACCACGCCGATCACCGGCAAGTGTTTCGTTCTATCTAGCAGCCGCGCGAGCGCCTCCCGCGACGCGTCCAGCAAGGCTTGCTGGTGGAACAAGTCCTCGCAAGAGTAGGCGGACAAGCCTAACTCCGGAAACACGCAAAGCATCGCACCCTGCTCCGCCGCGCGCTCCATTAACGCGAGCGTCTGCGCCAAATTGAACGGCGGATCGGCTACGCGCACCTCGGGGATTGCCACGGCCGCGCGAATGAAATTGTGGTTGTATAGATTAAAGAAGGACACGTCGGGGTCTACGCAATGGGCATGGGCGAGACTATAGAGAACTTACCAGGTGACCGCCATCCACGGCGATGACGGCTCCGGTCATGAATTCCGATGCATCGGAGGCGAGCAGAAGCAACGGCCCATCGAGATGTTCGAGTTTCCGAGCCGGCGCTGCGGGATGCGCTTGATAAGGGACTGGCCAGCCTCGCTATCGAAAAATTCTCGGTTAAGGTGCGTTTCGATATAGCCAGGCGCCAGTACGTTGACACGGATCTTGTGGCGCGCCAACTCCAGTGCCATCGCCTTGGTGAGATGGATCAAACCGGCTTTTGATGCCACGTAGGGCGAAACCGCCCCCGCCACTCGGAGCCCCGTGATGGAGGCGATGTTAATGATGCTGCCGCCTTTGCCAGAGGCGGCCATGTGCTTAGCGACAGCCTGCGCCACGCGCCAAGCCCCCGTGAGATTCACATCCACCACGGCGTTCCAGTCCGTCTCATCCATTTGCAAGAAGGGCTTGGTGTTGGCCACGCCTGCGTTGTTCACCAAAATCGAGATCGGACCCAACTCGCGCGCGATTTCATCGATGGCGCAATGAGCACTAACTCGTTGCTTCACATCCAATGAAACAGCAATGGCTGTTCGGCCTTCTTGCACAAGTTGCGCGGCAATGGCCTTGCCTTGCTCGATTCTGCGCCCAGCCAGCGCCACTTTCGCGCCATGACGCGCGAGTGTGCGGGCGAAATGCAGACCGAGCCCGCTGAAGGCCCCTGTGACGAGCGCGACTTTTCCTGTCAGGTCTTGAAACATCGGTCCTCTTTCTGGACTAGCATTCGCAAGCTACTCAAATCAACAAAGGGAACAGCGCCGAGATTGCGGCAGCGAAGCAAGTATCTTAGGCAAGGAATACGTTCCTGAAAGCCTTTCGCTTGGACGTTCTATAGACTGCGAAATCGGCTTGATCTATCGTAATCACATCCGTGATGTCCGTCTTGTTCGCGAGCCACACCAGCGACGCGTCGGCGAGATCCATAGGGCGGTCGGCGTACTTTCGTACCAGCGTCGCTAGCCCAGGCAAGTCAGTAGGGTCGAGAGCTGCGATTTGCATGAGCCCCCTAGCATGACCCTCATGGAGCCATTCGAGTAAATCACCTTGCGCAGCCGCACTGAAATCCAAGAAATACATCACCTCGGATACGACCTCCCAGGTCGTGTGGCATCGCAGTCCGGCCCCGTGCGATCGAAAAAACTCTACGGAGCGTACGTGAAACTTATCTCGCCGGTTGAATAGCGCTCCTAATGGTCCGCTATCGGCCAGTACGTTTAGCATTCGCTCGCGTCCGCGCAATCTGTCCTATCTTCGAGGACTGCCGCTTTGCATTGCCATGCTTTCCGAACCGGCTCGCGCCAAGATCAAACAGTCCCACGCCTTCGCCCATTTCAGTTCGATCGCTGGCCAGAGTACGTAACGCCTTTCGAATAATCTCGGTCTTGCTAAGACCCGTAACCTCTCGTAGGCGCCGCATGCAATCCGCCTCGTCTTTCGTAAGCCGAACAGTGACAAACTCGGTTTCCATGGAGGAATGTCTCTATGTGTAACACAAGGGATGAGAATGGTAACACGCCGCATTTGCCGAAATTAGCGTCTTCACGCGATTCTTTAGCGCCGGAATTCCCTGTAGGATACCGGCGAGAAGAGGACCACCCCTCGACATGGGAGCATCGATGAGCACTGAAATTCGCACCTGGCTCGGCGCATTGAGCCTCGAATCTCATGCCGATCTCTTCGAGCGCGAGCAGATCGATATGCGGGCGTTGCCCCATCTGTCCGACGCGGACCTTAAGGCATTGGGATTGCCCACCGGACCGAGAGTCAGAATCGTGGCGGCTATTCAGTCTCTAAAGGACGGCAACGCGGCTTCCATTGAATCGTCGCCCAGCGTATCACCGCCCCCACCCGAAGAGGCGATCTCCTTTACCTCCGGCGAGCGCCGCCAGCTCACCGTGATGTTCTGCGACATGGTGGGTTTCACCGAGTTGGCCTCGCGCGTGGATCCGGAGGTGTTGCAGACCGTTATCCGCACCTATGAGGACGCTTGCGCGGTGTGCATCACGCGCTACGAGGGTTACGTGTTCCAGAGACTGGGCGATGGCATCGTCGCCTTCTTCGGTTATCCGCTGGCCCATGAGAGTGAGGCCGAACGCGCGATCCACGCCGGGCTCGCCATCATCGAGTCCTTATCTCGCCTCGAGGTACCCGAAGTGGGCCGCCTTCAAGTCCGCATCGGGATTGCCACCGGATTGGTCGTGGTCTCCAGTGCCGAGAAAGGCGCGGTGGGCGAGACCATGAATTTAGCTTCCCGCCTGCAAGGCATCGCACCCGTGGGCAGCATCGTGGTGAGCGAAAGAGTGCAGCGCTTGGCCGCTGGCGTGTTCGGCTACGAGGACTTGGGGGAACACTCGCTGAAGGGCATCGCGCGCGCCACGCGTGTCTATCGCATCCTCGGCCTGGGCCAAGCCGCCAGCCGCTTCGAGGCCGCCACGCGGGGCGGATTGACGCCACTGGTAGGCCGTGAACTGGAAATTGGCTTACTCATGGAACGCTGGCAACTGGCCCAGGACGGCGAAGGTCAAGCGGTGCTGTTGGGCGGCGAGCCCGGCATCGGCAAGAGCCGCATCTTGAGCGCGCTGCACGAACGATTGGAGGGCCAAGCGGCGGGCGCCCTTCGATACCAATGTTCGTCCTATCATACCAACAGCGCTTTCTATCCCATCATCGACAACTACGAGCGCGCGCTCAAGTTCGCGCGTCAAGACGGCGCGGAAGCAAAGCTCGACCAGCTCGAAGCTCTGATCGCCACTCACTACGGCCGTGCGCGACAAGACGTGCGCTTCATCGCCGCCATGCTTTCCATCCCCTACGAGGCGCGCTACAGCGCACCCGCCATCACCCCGCAGAAGCACAAGGATGAGACCTTGCGTGTGCTGGTGGACATCGTGGAGGCGGCCGCGCGCAAGCAACCCACGCTGATGCTGTTCGAGGATGCGCACTGGGCCGATCCCACCACTTTGGAAGCCCTGGACTTGCTCGTCGACCGGGTGAAGGGCATTCCGTTGTTGATCGTGCTCACGCACCGGCCGGAGTTTCCATCGCGCTGGTCACACCAGGGTCATGTGACCGGACTGAATCTGTCCAAGCTCAGCCGCTCCCAAAGCGGCGCCATGGTAACCAGGGTGGCCCACGGCAAAGCGCTGCCCGCCGATTTGGCCGAGCGCATTCTCGCCAAAGACCGATGGGGTACCCCTGTTCGTGGAAGAACTCACCAAGTCCATCCTGGAATCGGACGGTCTCAAGGACGTGGGCGATCGCTACGAATACACCGGATCGAGTCACGACATCATCATTCCGGAGACCCTGCGAGATTCGCTGATGGCGCGCCTGGACCGATCCGCCCAGGTGAAGGAGATTGCGCAAATCGGTGCCACCATTGGGCGGGAGTTTAGCTACGAGTTAATCGCGGGTGTTGCATCGCGGGCCAAGACCGAACTGGATGCGGCGCTGAACCAACTCACCGACTCGGGCTTGGCGTTTCGGCGCGGCACCGCGCCCGACGCGGTCTACACCTTCAAACACGCGCTGGTGCAAGACGCGGCCTACGACTCGTTGCTCAAATCCCAGCGCGCGCAACTGCACGCCAGAATCGCCAAGGTGCTCGAAGAGCGCTTCCCCCAGACTAAGGAGAATGAACCCGAACTCCTCGCCCATCATTTCACGGAAGCAGCCCTGAATGAGCGCGCCATATCGCTGTGGCAAAAGGCAGGGGAGTTGGCGATGCAGCGGATGGCGATTCGAGAATCTATCGGGCATTTGGATCGAGGGATGGATGTGGTCAAGCGTCTGCCGGCGTCTTCTCC
>JBKKAO010000158.1:0-4147 GCA_046714645.1 Burkholderiales bacterium
CTTCACATACGGCCCGGAGGGTTTGCAAGCAGAGGGGGTTCCCTTGCCGAAGATCGCAGCGGACTTCGGCACGCCATGCTATGTGTATTCTCACGCCGCCTTAACGCAGGCCTATCAAGCACTAGACAGCGCGCTCGCACAGGCGTTGAAGGGGCTCTCCCACCTGATCTGTTACGCGGTCAAAGCGAATTCCAATTTGGCCATTCTCAATTTATTCGCGAAACTCGGAAGCGGCTTCGATATCGTCTCGGGCGGTGAGCTGCAGCGTGTGCTGGCTGCTGGAGGCGATCCCGCGAAGATCGTTTTCTCCGGCGTAGGAAAAACAGCACTGGAAATGAAGCAAGCCCTGCACGCAGGCATCGCATGTTTCAACGTCGAATCAGAAAGCGAGTTACGCCGCCTAAACATCGTCGCGGGTGAAGCCGGCCGGCGGGCGCCCATGAGTTTGCGCGTGAATCCGGATGTGGATCCCAAGACCCATCCCTATATCTCAACCGGATTGAAGCACTCGAAATTCGGCGTCGATTTCAAGGAGGCGCACTGGCTTTACAGGCTGGCGGCTAGCCTGCCTCATTTGCACGTCGTTGGCATCGACTGCCACATCGGCTCACAGATAACGGAGCTCGGCCCCTTTCGCGATGCCTTCGCGAAGGTTCTTGGACTCGTGGATGAACTCCGCCAAGAGGGCATCGTGCTCGAGCATCTCGACTTGGGTGGTGGCCTGGGCATTCGCTATCGTGACGAAACCCCGATATCGCTGGCTAGCTATGCGAACACCATTCGAGAAGCGGTCGGGCAACGACCCCTCATAATCCTACTCGAACCGGGCCGGTCCCTGGTGGGGAATGCCGGCGTCTTGTTGACGCGAGTAGAGTACTTGAAGCCCGGCGAAACACGTAATTTCGCCATCGTCGATGCCGCCATGAACGACTTGCTGCGGCCCGCGCTCTACAAGGCTTGGCACGAAGTCCGCCCTGTTCGCCTGCGAGAAGGGGCTCGGAATAGGTGGGACATCGTCGGACCGGTATGCGAGTCGGCGGACTTCCTAGCCCAGGACCGGGCGCTCGCAATTGAAGAGCAAGATTTGCTAGCGATCATGTCCACTGGCGCCTATGGCATGAGCATGAGTAGTAACTACAACTCGCGGCCGCGCGCGGCGGAGGTGATGGTGCAAGGCAGCGCGGCGAAACTTATCCGCGCGCGAGAGCCGGTGAAGGATTTGTACGCACCGGAGCTAGCACCTTTCAGCTGACATCTGTCCTAAGTCGCGTCTTCAATGCCGGCGCAACGGTACGCCCTCGCAACACTCGTCACCATCGTTCTGATTCTCTACGGCGGGCTTTTCCCGCTGACGGGTTGGGTCCCTGGCGATCCGCTAGCGCTGTTACACGCGGGGCTCCATCACCGGGTGTATTTTGGTGATGTTTTCGTCAACGTGGTGGTATTCATTCCTCTTGGATTTTGCGCGGTCCGCGCAACGTCGCCACTACTTTCGTCCAAGAGGAGCGTATTGTTGGCCCTGGCTCTTGGTTTCTTATTGAGTCTTCTTGTCGAGGTGTTACAGGCGTTTCTGCCACCTCGCGATCCTTCCCTATTCGACCTGATGTCTAATCTCCTGGGAACATTCGTTGGCATTGTCCTCAGCCTCAGGATCCACTCAGGCACAGGCTTCATCGATTCCAATTCCCGCATTGTCTTGTGGGCTGCTGGACTGTGGGCCGTCTCCGTGACCACTCCGCTCTTTGTCGCGCTATCCCAAAACCAGTCGTGGATCTGGAAACCAAACGCTATGGTCAACGGAAGAATAGACTTGGCCGATCTTGGTATTGCGGCGCTATCCACCTTCGGTTTGCTATCGGTCTTGTTGTGTGCAAGCTCGGCGAGGGAGAAGATTCTCCGCTCGGTCGCCATCTTCCTGGTGGTACTCACGGCCTTGCAACTCCTGGTGGTTTCCCCGAAATCGCTATTAGAGCCTTCACTGGGTGCTTTGCTCGCGTTGATATTGGCGACAGTAGCATCACGGCGATCATTCGCTCCCCGCTTCGCCCGCCAGTGGGCCCTGGTGGGATTTTGGTCAGTGTCGCTTTCCTATATCCTGAGCGAATGCCTGCCCGGAGATCGACCTATCTACCGGTCCTTCAATTGGATTCCGTTTCGAGGTCATCTTTCAAATCCATTGGTGGGGATCGAAGTAATTCTTTCGACAGTCTGGCAGATGGTCGCGCTCGTTTTCGCGGTTCGCATGGTGCATCCTAGCCTTGCGCGCTCTCTGGGTCTCATTGCTGGCGTAACAGCGTCATTCGTTATTGGATTCGCTCTGGAATACGCGCAAACTGAACTGCCGGGCCGTTATGGAGATATCACCACACCGTTGCTCATGAGTTCCGCTTGGGTCATCACGTGGTTTGCTCTCACGTCGAATGTTGGGCCCATGAAAAGACAGCACGCTTGGTGATCGCAATGGCAACGCCACGACTCGTTCGCTTCCGATTGCCCCTGGTATTGGCAGGATTGGCCTACTTGTCTTTTGTCATCTATGGCAGCTTAGTGCCGTTGCACTTCCAGCCAATTGAATTCGCGGAGGCTGTGAAGCGATTTTCTCAGATTCCCTACCTCCGGCTTGGAGTGGGTTCGCGCGCCGACTGGGTTGCGAACATCTTATTGTTCATTCCACTTGCCTATCTTTGGGTAGGCGTCACTTGGTCGAGCAACGCAGTTCTGCGATTAACCTCCTCTTTTGTCGTCTTCGCATGTGCTGTGGCGCTGAGCGTAGCAATCGAATTCACGCAGATCTACTTCCCGCCTCGGACTGTTTCCATCAACGACATCCTGGCGGAAACCCTGGGAGCATTGATCGGAGTGGCGTTGTGGTGGGTGTGGGGACAGCGTCTGGTGGTGTGGGTTTCGGAGTGGCGGACAACCCATGGGTCGATCGCGTTATCCGGGAAGTTGCTGTACCTCTATTTGTTCGCGCTGTTCATGTACAACCTACTTCCTCTGGATCTCACCATCAGTCCGGTAGAGGTCTATCACAAGTGGAATGAGGGGCGGGTAGTGCTCGTTCCCTTTACTTTTCCGCGGCCGAGCGTGGTGCAGATCATCTACGAACTGGTTACGGACGTGGTCATCTGGATTCCCGTGGTCTATTTATGGCGTAATGCAAAAGCTGGGCGTTCTCCCGGCCAGGCATGGCGGTGGGTTCTATTCGCAGCGGCGCTTCTCGAGTTGCTCCAGTTGTTCGTCTACTCCCGCGTAAGCGATGTGACGGACATCATTGCCGCGATGCTGGGCGCGGTCATCGGCAATATGTTGGTTGCACACGCACCGTCAATTCGCCCGGTCCAGGCCCAACGCGCACGGCACACTGGACGTTCGCCATCTTCCTGGGTGGGTCCTTGGCTCCTATTGATATTTGGCTGGTTAGGGCTTATCGCCGTCGTGTTCTGGTATCCCTTCGATGCGCGCATCGAGCGCGCTTTCATCGCGGAGCGGTTGCAATTCCTCAACCGTGCCCCCTTCGAGATTTATTACTACGGCACCGAGTTTCGCGCAGTGACTGAACTGCTCCACAAGATCTTGTTCTTCGCGCCCGGCGGCGTGCTCCTGGCTTGGGCAGTCCTGCGAGTTCCCCCGGGGATCGTGCGTAGTATCTTTGGATTCGTGTCCGTGCTAACTCTAGCCGCGATAGCCTTTGCGATAGAGCTGGGTCAGGTCGCACTACCCAGCAAGCACCCTGACCTCACGGACTGTATTCTCGAAATCCTAGGCGGACTGATGGGATATTACGGATTGAAGTTTCTCGCGCAACGCGGCACGCGTGGGATTCGCGAGCCAGAATCGCAATAGTCCCTTATGGGTCAACTGTTGACGGATTTGGAGAAGAATTTGATGCAACGAAGCTCTCTTCGGGGGATATACAAAGGGGACACCCCCTGTTCCTTTCTGGGGGATAAACAAGGGGGTGCCCCCCTTGTTCGTAACATGAAGTTTGGCGGCAGAACGACGACCAATTTGGTTCCGGCTCCGCCGGCTTAGGATATTGCGATGCGCGACCTTACTATCCTGCTCCTGCTGATTGCCTTAGGCTGGTTGGCGTTCATTAAACCCTGGTTAGGCGTGCTGGGGTTGGTGATCGTGGGGCTATTAC
>JBKKAO010000159.1:0-9545 GCA_046714645.1 Burkholderiales bacterium
TACTTTCCGGCGCGATACCCATCGATCGACTCGATGCGCGGCTCACCTGGGAAACTCAAGACGGCAGCACGGACATCAAGTTCCAGCAACTTGACATTGCCAACGCGGATTTCGCGGGTGCTATCGGGGGATCCTATCGTTATGTGAAAGGGACCCCTGGTAGGGCGGACTTGTACGCCACTCTGGCCCGCGCGGACGCTAGAGCGGTGTGGCGTTATGTGCCATCGCGGATTCCGGACCCCGTTCGTCTTTGGTTACAGCGCGCCCTCGTCGCGGGTCACTCGCGGCAAGCGTCTATAACGGTGCGTGGAGATCTGGCGAACTTTCCCTTCAGTCACGGGCGCCCTGGATTGTTCGAAGTGAAGGTGAAGGCCGAGGGCGGCGTACTGGACTATGTGCCGGGATGGCCCAAGGTGGAGGACATCAGCTGCGATGTGCTCATGCGCGCGAACCGCCTGGAGATTGGTAATGCCAGCGGGCGGGTGTTCGGCGTACCGATAAGCAACGTGAGCGTGTCAGTTCCCGATCTGAGCCCCCGAGATCCGGTCGCGATCATCCACGGCGATGCGAGCGGGCCAACCCCGGCGTTTCTGCGCTTCCTTGCTGAGTCTCCCATGGCCAGACTGACCCAGGGTTTCACCCGCGGGCTCGATGTAAAAGGTGACGGTAAATTGGCGCTGGACATCGAGTTGCCTCTTCGCAGGTTGCAAGAAACCAAGGTCTCGGGGATCTACGACCTCAGGGCGAACCAACTGGCCCTGCCCGCCGGTCTTGGGTCCCTCGAGCAGTTGACGGGAAGCGTGCATATAACGGAAAAGCGTGTCACTTCACGAGGTGCGACGGCCACCTTCCTAGGGGGTACCGTGCGACTGGATGTATCGTCGAAGGACACGGGCGGGGTGGAAGTGCTCGCCGCGGGCCGCGCGAGTGCGGCCGCCTTGAGCCAACTCCTAAGGCCGGGATGGGAGCCCTATCTCGGAGGCTATGCACAATGGAAGGGCCGCCTGGGATTTCGGCCCGGTACCTCTGAGTCCTTTGAAATTGAAACCGATCTCGTGGGATTGGCGAGCCAGCTTCCAGCGCCCTTGAATAAGGCGGCGGCCGAGGGCTTAGCTTTGAGGGTGGAGAAAGGACCGGACGATTCGGGGCTGGTGCGCTTAAGCATGGCATTGGGCCGGCGCGTGGCGCTGCGCTACTTGGCGCCTTCCGATCAGATCCTGGATATCAAGAGCGGAGAAATCGTCTTTGGCGGCGATCTCAATCCAGGGCGCGGCGCGGATGGTAACGACGGGCGCTCCAGCTTGAAAGTAAGCGGCCGGGTGCCTGTCCTGGATGCGGATGCTTGGCACGAGTTGTGGAATCGAGCTGCTCCCGGGAAGCCCATCGAGTTGCGCCCGGGAGAACGTCCTCTCATCACCTTCAACAGACTACAGATTGACCAGCTAAGCGCGCTGTCCCGAGGCTTTGGGAGCGTGACGCTCTCGGGAAAAAAGGCCACAGCGGAAGCCCAGATCACGGTGGAGGGTAAATCTATCAGCGGCGACATCGGCTGGAAGGACCAGGGCAGCGGCGTGCTCAGTTTGAAACTCGTGCGCTTGCACCTTCCACCGTCGAAAAGTAACGACAATGGGATCGCCGAAGTGGTCACTGCCGAATCTCTTCCGGAGGTACAGGCGGAGATTCAGGACTTTCGGCTGGGTGAGCTGGACTTCGGAAAATTGAGTTTAAGCGCGCTGCCAGAAGGGCGGCTGTGGCGCTTAAAACAACTCGACTTGATCTCCCCCGAGGCTCGCGCACAATTACAGGGAAGCTATGATTTGCGCGGACGCAGCCCGCGCATGGCGGTGGACGTGCAATTGGACGTATCCAACATCGGAGCTTATTTCTCGCGTCTCGAGCTTCCTCAAGGTATTAAGGGCGGGAAGGCTAACTTAAAAGGCAGCGTGCAATGGTCTGGCGCTCCCTATGCGCTTCATCTTCCCAGCTTGAAGGGGTGGCTTGTACTAGAGGCAAAGCAAGGACAATTCGTCAAGATCGATCCCGGTGTGGGAAAATTACTGGGTGTGTTGAGTTTGCAAGCGCTTCCGAGACGACTGGCCCTGGATTTTCGCGATGTGTTTCGCCAAGGCTTTGCCTTCAATCGAATCACGGCGACCAGCAACATCAGTGAAGGTATAGCGGCCACGGAAGACTTCAAGATGCAAGGCGCGGCGGCGAGCGTTGAGCTAAAGGGCAGCGTTAATCTCTTACAGGAAACTCAGAACCTGAGAGTCCGCGTTGTTCCAGGGCTAAGTGATGGCTTGACGGTCGCCGGCGCCATCGTGAATCCAGCCATTGGGCTGGCCACCTATCTTGCGCAAAAAGTACTCAAGGATCCCGTGGATCAGCTATTCGCTTCGGACTATGAAATCACGGGAACCTGGGTGGATCCCATAGTGTCCAGAAAATCCAAACAAGTCCCCGTATCCCGGGGGCGCCGGTAGAGAGCACTATGCCCAAGAAAATTTCCCAGACGAGCACCGCACGCCCGGCGGCACGTGCGGTCTTCGGCCGAGCCAAGCCCCGTCCTTCGCGGGCAGGCAAACGCGTGAGATCCGGGCCGCCTCCGGTGTTTCGCATGGCGGGGATTCAGATGGCCTCGGGCCCAAACGTCGCGGCCAACCTGAATGAAGCGCGCCGCTTGATTGAAATAGCCGTGGCGCACGGTGCGGGCTTGATCGCGTTGCCTGAGTATTTCGCCATCATGGGACTCAAGCAAACGGACAAAGTTGACGCCCGGGAGACGGAGGGCAAGGGGCCCATTCAGAGCTTTCTCGAGGAGACCGCGCGAGCCCACGGCATCTGGCTCATCGGGTGCTCGGTACCGCTGGAATCTCCCGTACCCGGTAAAGTCTTCAACGCTTGCCTGGTGTTTGACGATAAGGGCCAGAGAGCGGCGCGCTACGACAAGATCCATCTCTTCAAGCTGGATCTGGGCGCGGAGCACTTTTCCGAGGAACTGACCATTACGCCGGGCAAGCAACCCGTGGTGGTGGACTCGCCCTACGGCAGAATCGGCCTCTCGGTGTGTTACGACTTGCGCTTTCCTGAACTTTATCGCGCCATGAAAGATGTGGATATTCTCGTGGTCCCCTCCGCTTTCACCGAAACCACGGGACGCGCGCACTGGGAGCCGCTACTGCGCGCTCGCGCCATCGAGAATCTGGCCTATGTGCTGGCACCCGCCCAAGGCGGTTATCATCTCAATGGGCGGGAGACCCACGGCAATAGCATGATCGTGGATCCCTGGGGCGTGGTACTCGATCGCTTGCCACGCGGTTCGGGCGTCGTGGTGGCAGGTGTTAATCATGCGTATCGTACACAACTGCGCCAGAGCCTCCCGGCGCTGGAACATCGCATCCTTGGAATTTCTAATAAATAGCAGACAGCCAATATATGAACGCGCCAAACCTTAGCGAAATTCGTTTTTCCACGGCCTATAGCACTCTGATTGAGCCCTACGGACTGGACACCGCGGCCATCAATCGCGTCTTCGGCAATATGATGGCTCACCGTGTGGACTTAGCCGACTTGTATTTTCAGTACAGCCGAAGCGAGAGCTGGAGCCTGGAGGAGGGTATCGTCAAGTCCGGAAGCTTCAACATCGATCAAGGCGCGGGGGTGCGTGCGGTGAGCGGAGAGAAAACCGCCTTCGCCTACACCGATGACATCAGCACTCACGCCCTGAACGCCGCGGCGGAAACCACTCGCGCCATCACTCGCCAAGGCGGCGAAGGCCGCGCCATTGTGGCCCGCCGCGACAGCGTGCGGGCCCTATACGCCGCCCAGGACCCGCTGGAGAGCCTGGGAGACCGCGAGAAAGTCGAGTTGCTGGAACGCCTCGAACGGCGCACTCGTGAACTCGATCCCCGGGTGAGCCAAGTGATGGCAAGTCTCTATGGCGAGTACGAGGTGGTGTTGGTCGCGCGCTCCGATGGGGTGATGGCCGCCGATGTGCGCCCGCTGGTGCGTTTGTCCGTGCAAGTGATCGCGGAGCAGGACGGCCGGCGCGAACAAGGCAGCTCCGGCGGTGGTGGCCGTTTCGACTATGGCTATTTCGACTCGCAGGTCGTCGAGTCCTATGCGCGCAAGGCGGTGGATCAGGCTTTGATCAATCTGGAAGCGCGTCCCGCCCCGGCGGGCGCCATGACCGTTGTATTGGGGCCGGGTTGGCCTGGGATCCTGTTGCACGAGGCCGTGGGCCATGGGCTCGAGGGTGACTTTAATCGCAAGGGCACTTCGGCCTTTTCGGGGCGCATCGGCGAGCGCGTGGCGGCCCCCGGAGTGACGGTAGTGGATAACGGCACCATCGAGCGGCGCCGGGGATCACTCGATGTCGATGATGAAGGCAATCCGACCCAGAACACGGTGTTGATCGAGGACGGCATCCTCAGGTGCTACCTGCAAGACACGCTCAATGCGCGGCTTATGGGCGTTCCGGTGACCGGCAATGGGCGCAGAGAGTCCTATGCTCATGCCCCCATGCCACGCATGACCAACACCTACATGACCAATGGCGACAAGGATCCTGAAGAGATTTTGCGCTCCGTCAAACGCGGTCTGTACGCCGTTAATTTTGGCGGCGGGCAGGTGGACATTGTGAGCGGAAAATTCGTGTTCTCGGCCTCCGAAGCCTATATGATCGAAGACGGAAAGGTGACCTATCCGGTGAAAGGCGCCACCATTATCGGCAACGGCCCCGATGCCCTTACGCGGGTCAAAATGATCGGCAATGACATGAGTCTGGACTCCGGCGTGGGCACTTGCGGCAAGGACGGCCAAAGCGTACCGGTGGGCGTGGGGCAACCAACCTTGCGCATTGACGGGCTGACTGTTGGGGGGACGGAGTCCTAATGATCCTCATTCTTAACGATCAGGCGGAGCCAGGCAGTTCCGAGTACCAGCAGCTCATGGCGGCCTTGTCTCGCCTGCCGAACATCCAGGCAAAGGTGCATCGCATCGAAGGCGAGCTGCGCGCGGTCACCGAGATCTACCTGATCGGCAGCACGAAGCAACTCGCCATCGAGGACATGCAGGTCTTGCCCTGCGTGGAGCGCGTGGTGCGAGTCTCGGAGGAGTACCGCGTTTTGGGCCGGCACAAGGATGAACACCGGCCCAGCCATTTTGAATACAAAGGTGTGAAGTTCGGCCAGGACACCTTGCATGTGTTCGCCGGACTATGCGCCGTCGATACGCCGGAGCATGTGGAGCAGATGATGCGCGCCTTGCGCGATCACGGACAAGTCTGCACCCGCATGGGGGCTTACAAACCGCGCACCAGCCCCTATGCGTTCCAAGGGCACGGACGAGCCTGTCTGGACTATGTGTTCGATCTGGGGGGTAAGTACGGTATCAAGGTGATCGCCATGGAGATCACCCATGAATCCCACGTCGATGAAATTCGCGATGCCTTGCGCAAGACCGGAAGTCCCGTGGGCGTGCTGCTGCAAATCGGTACGCGCAATACCCAGAATTTCGAGTTGCTGAAGGCCGTCGGGCGGCAGCAGGAATTTCCCGTGCTGTTCAAACGTGGCTTCGGCATCACCCTGGATGAGTCACTCAACGCGGCCGAGTACTTGGCCAGCGAGGGTAATAGCCGGGTGATTTTCTGCCTGCGCGGCATGAAGACCCACCTGGGGGATCCGCACCGCAATTTCGTGGACTTCGCTCACGTACCCGTTGTCAAGCGTCTCACCCGTATGCCCGTATGCGTGGATCCTTCCCATTCCGTGGGCTCACGCAGCGTTGCGGCCGACGGGCTACTGGACCTCTTTCATGTTTCGGCTCAGGCGGTCGTGGCGGGGGCCAACATGATCATCGTGGACTTCCACCCCGATCCGGCCAAGGCCTTGGTGGACGGCCCTCAAGCACTGCTCTTGCCGGAGCTGGCGCACTACCTCGAAGATATCGCCATCGCCCGCGAAGCCTACGAAAAGCGCGTGCGGCGAGCGCTTCGGCGGTAGGAAGTCACTGTGCGCCGCCGTTGAACGATGCCCGGCACCCTCAAGCAATCTCCCCTTAAACAGCTTGAATTCCTGGGCGAGGGGACGGCGCTCGCCCAGCAAATCTACGAGATGATCGGGGGGGCGAAGTTCTTCGATGACTTTCGCCGTGAAGATATTCAGCATCTCTCCTCCTTTATGCAAGCCTACCGGGCCGAGGCAGGCGGCGTGCTCATTCGGGAGGGCGATATCGACGACTATATGCTGCTCGTGATCCAGGGCAAGGTAGATGTCGTCAAGACCGATAAGCGCGGGCAACGCCAATCCATGACCACCGTGGGGGCGGGGATGACCCTGGGGGAAATGTCGATGATCGATGGCGAGCCCCGGTTCGCCAGTTGCGTGGCCGCGGAACCCTCGACCGTCGCCGTGCTGACCCGGGATGCCATGGTGCGCTTGATCTTGGAGGAACCGGCCCTGGGTTCCAAGGTACTGATCAAGCTGGTGACCTTACTCTCCCAGCGGCTACGCCAAACCAGCTCGACCTTGCTCCACTACATGGAGCGCTAGGGTCTGTTGACTTATATTTTCGTGCACTGGCCGGAATAGAGCACCGGGCCGGTGGGGAGCCCTGAAGGTGATCCTCCATGGGGCTCCACACTCATGGCCATTCCCCAAGCGGCATTGACCGCTGGCATGAGTTCCGCCGGGACCTGCACTTCCTGGGTTTCGTGGGTGGTGATCAATCCCAAGGATTGCGGCTTGCGATCGCCGCCGCGCAACATCCATAGTTCCCAGGCGGTATCGGGAGACATTTCCTGATGGCCGATGACGCGGATGCGAAGCTTCGCTTGCTTGCGCTCCTGCATGGGCCAAGACACGGTCATCATGGGGCGGGATTGTGGGTCGGACATCACCACCACCATGTATTCCTGATTGGCTTCCAGGCGGGGCAACCAAACGCCGACGTAGGCGGCTACGGCCACCAGGGCCGCAGTGCTGGTTGCGGAAAACCAGCGCCAAAAAGGCAGGCTATGCCATGGCCCGCCCCGCCGCCCTTGAATGCGCGATTCAATAGCGCGCCACACCTTCTTAGGCGGGGCGACGGGTTCGATGGCATCGCCAAGAGGAAGCAAGCGTGTTTGCCAGGCGGAGACTTGCGCTCGCAGGGCGGGATCGTCCTTGAGTACATGTACGAACCGGCGGCGCGCACGGCCCTGTAGCGTACCGAGCGCGTACTCGGCTGCTAAGGCATCTCGCATTTCCTCGTTCCAGTACTTCACTTTGGTTCCGCCGCGTAAGAGAATTTTCTAAGGTTCAGTATTTTCTAAGGTCGCTATCCAGACAGCCCTTGAGCCGCTCAAGCCCGCGCCGGATCCATGTTTTGACGGTTCCCAAGGGTTCCTTTAAGTGTAGTGAAAGCTCCCCATGGGAGAGTCCGTGCACATAGGCCAGCGCGATGCTTTGGCGCTGGTTGCTGCTCAACTGTTTGAAGCACTCCGCAAGCGCCCGGCCTTCGCGTTCCTTGCTCACCAATAGGTCGGGTCCATCGCCTTCGCTGGCCACCGATTCCAGGAGAAGATCGTAGTTGTCATCACCCACCTCAAAATTGGGCCGGCGCAGCCAATCCAGTGCGCGGTTTCGCACGATGGCGGTCATCCAGGTCATCGGCGCGCTTTTTGACGAACTGTAGCCTTCGGCGTGATTCCAAATGCTGACGAAACTCTCCTGCAACACTTCTTCGGCCCAGTCTTCCCGTCTCAATATACGCAGCGCAACACCGAACAGTTTCGGCGAGGTATGCCGGTACAGGTTGGCGAAGGCCTCTTGGTCACGCAAGGCGCTGCGTGCCATCAGGTCGTGCAGAAGATTGTTATCGAGCATCGCCCGTTACGCGATTCTTGCCTTTTTGCCAGAGGACGTCTTGGCCGCCCGCGCGCCGGTTAAGCACACGGCTGAGCACGAATAGCAAGTCGCTGAGCCGGTTGAGATAGTGCCGGACCGGTGGCGAGACGGTTTCGCCTTCCGCGAGGCTCACCACGCAACGCTCCGCCCTGCGGCAAGTCGCGCGGGCCACGTGACACAAGCTAGCCGGGCGCGTTCCTCCTGGGAGAATGAAATCTTTGAGCGCGGGCAGATCTTCGTTGAAGCCGTCCAGAGCCGCTTCCAAGCGCGTGACGTGCTCGGGGACGATCATCTTGTAGCCGGGAATGCTTAACTCACCGCCGAGGTCAAACAAGTCGTGCTGAATGTCCGTGAGTAAAGAGACGATATCCGGGTCCAAGGGCTCGGCCAAGAGCACACCTAGGGCCGAATTGGCCTCGTCCACGGCGCCGATCGCTTCGATGCGAAGACTATCCTTGCGAACCCGCGAGCCGTCTCCCAACCCGGTGGTGCCGTCGTCACCCGTGCGGGTGTAGATCTTCGATAAGCGGTTACCCATGATTGCCCCTTGTGCGTGGCTGCGGATTATAGGGGCGTTCGATTCATCGTTATTCTCATCGCTCCAAATCCTCGATTTCCAATTGGAGATACCGGCGCAGCGCGTTTCGCCGGTGCAGATCCGCGTAGAGGGACCAGGTGGCGTAGTGCTCGATCTCTGCCCCGTCCACCGCCTCCATGAGTCCGGCACCCGCTTTGTACAACTGGCGCATCTTGCTATCAAGGTCGCGCAGATAGTCTCCGGTTTTGTCTATGTCCTGGCGGTAGAGCAAAGGCCCATAGGCGGGAACCACTCGCGTTGCGCTCAAGGCCGACAACGAGGTGAGCGCCGCCAGCCATCCCTTGAAATCGCCATCGCGCAGTTCGGGGATGCGAGATCCCATGACGATGCCGCCCGCGAAGAGAACCCCGGAGCGCGCATCGAAAACGGCGAGATCGCCCGGAGTGCTCGCCCATCCGAAGTAGAGAAGCTCGATCGCTCTTCCGCCTGCCTCGATTTGGATGCTGCTATCCACCAGTTGTTGCGGAAGGATCATTCGAGTCCCGGTCATGATCTCCTCCCCCAGCGCTTTTCGAAGGTTGCTTAGGCAATGTTCGCAACGCGCGCTCATCAGTTCATCGGTCTTGCGATGGGCCAATAGCGGTATGCCTTGCTCCGCGAAGGCGGCGGCGCCAAATACGAAGTCTTGAACCGCGTGGGTAATGATCACCAGGGTGACGGGTTTTGAAGTCACTGCTGCAATGGCACTTAACATGGCCTTGCCGTGATGGTAGGAACTGCCGGTGTCGACGACGACCACCCCGCTTGGTCCGACGATAAAGCCGGAATTGCCGGTGTTGCCCGCGTTCTCCGCGCTTGCTTCACCGTTATGCCCCAGGAAGGCGTAGACGTCTTGGGCGACCCTAACGGGTTCCAAGGCGAAGACGTGAGTCCAGGCACCTAGGGAGGCGATCGACAAGAAGGCAGTGGCCAGGAAGATAGGGGCTTTCAAGATCACAGTGTGATGGGAAGTCCATAGAACGTTAACGGCCTATGGCGGACAACGCAACGTCATCGGTTCCTTATTGCCCCTAGGGCGGGCACATGAGGTAACTGAATCCGGTGAATCGTGTCTATAATCC
>JBKKAO010000160.1:0-3524 GCA_046714645.1 Burkholderiales bacterium
TTATGTGGAATAGCCACATTGCGTCGCCCGTGCCTAGCCCTGAACCCGAATGCCCGCCGCCGCGTGTAAAGTTTATTATCTGACAGGCCCTAAGCGCGGATTTCCCTAAAGGCCGTGAAAGCACTCCATGTGGCGGAAATCACACCCAGTACCAGCGTGACAAAGAACGCCGCGTTAGCGCTGGAACGGTAGATGTCCAATACGGTCAGCCTTGCGTCTCGCGAAAATTCCCCCGTTTTCAGGATAACTTTCTTGGCCTTTCCATTCATCCGCAACTGAAGACCGTTAGCTTTGGGATCGAGATTGATTTGTGTGATGGCGAATTTCGAAAGCTCACCGAGTCCGATCAAATCGCTCTTGGACACGCTCACCGGTTCAACGCTCGGATGGTCTGGATAGGAAAGTTTGCCATTGTCCACCAAGGTGGATTCCCAGCGGTCTTCGATCGAGATATCGATCAATCGCACGCCGGTGATAGCGGCGCCGCCTTTGGGCAACAATTCCAGGGGTGAATCGCCCGCCAGCCCAATCGCCAGGATCAATCCGCCGGGTGCGCTGTCGATCGTGATTTCGGGGCTGGACTCGCGGTTTTGCACCTCGAACACCATGGAATTCCCACTACCCGGCACACCGAGCCCCTTCGAACCCACGTGTGTGGTGTGGATCCGGATCGGACCGCTGGCGATGGCCGCGGGACTTAGGGCTTGCCCATCCACCTTGATGACTATGCCGCGCCGCTGCCCCTTGCGTTCTAATGTGACCGACGTGCCAGGTTGCAGTAGCAGGAGATCCAGTTTCCCGGCGGCGCGGTGTCCGTCAGCGCCCTCCTCCACCGCCTCAATTCGAATGGTGGGTTGCAGGGATTCGTCGTGACCGGTGAAGGTGACCGTGGCGGGCGCGGCCAAAGTGCGCCAAGGATCCGGTTGGGCATCCGCCTCTTCCAGCATCTGCGCATCCGCGACGCGGAGAGCTCTCGGGGAAAAGGACACCGAGCGAAATTTTTCGATAGACAGCGACGAAAAACTCAGGGTATCGAGAATGGGGGTCAGGCCAGTGCCGCCCACCACGAACTGAACCTTGTTCACCGCAAGATCCAACTGCACGTGAGTAGGCAAACGGACCTTCATCATGACCACCGCACCCGCGCCCATGGCGAGCGCGGGTAGGGCAAGCAGGCCGATCCTAAAAACGATGCTTCGCCGCCAGCGGTCGATGAACCAATTGTGTCGCACGCTGGGTAGCCCCGGATGATCTCCGGCGATCTCTAGCATACCCTCGCCGCCACCGAAAGCCCGCTTTAGACTCGCCACAAGTTGGTCAAAACCCAGATGCGGCTCGCCGGCTGTCCATTGCTTGAAGTCAGCCGTTTGAATACGACGGTAACCAAAGGGTAAACGCACGTCATCGAGCACCAGCGGGAACAGCGCTTTCTTCGTCAGGCCCTCCGAGGCCTCATCCTTCACCCACTTGGATTTGACCGAATGGCTGGACCACAGCACCACCACGCTTCGGGCGTGGTCGAGTTGTTCTTCGAGTTCCTCGTCGAAGGCTTCGCCGGTGGGAATTTTTCGATCCCACCATACGGAGAACCCCTGTTGCTCCAACGCTTGCGCCACGGCCTGCGCCGTGGGCCGGTCCGCGCTGGAATAGCTGATGAAGATGTCAGCCACGCTATTGCGCGGTGATGTGGGGTTGGTGATAGAAGCTCACCGTCTGCGAAATGGGCTCATTGGTATCCAAGAAGTAACCCTTGAGTACCACTCGATAGAATACCTCGGGAACGTTTATGCCGGAAAGATCCCACTTTACCGTGAAGGGCCTCCCTCCGGCTTGGCGCGCGAAGGTCTGTTTGGCCAGCCCCGCGCCGGCGCCTTCCTTGAATATAGTAGCGGTCACTTTTCCATCCTCGCGCAAGCGGAACGTGAATAGGTATCCCTTAGTCTTGGACGGAAGCTGGGATTGGTAGAACACCACCGGGGCCACTTTCTCAATCACACTGGGGGCCGGTTTACCCAACCGGGCTACCACCCCCAACTCAGAGAGTTTGAAGTCCTTGAGCTGGCCCAGCACATCTCCGGTGGGCCATTCAAAAACGTTGCCGTACCCTACTTTCCAAGGCGAGACCGGCTGCACCTTGTCTAGCCAGTAGTAGTGCTTGTACTCCAACTCACGAACGAAAAGATGCACATCGGCAGGCTCCTTGAGATAGAACTTCAGCGCCAGGCGCTCGCCCAGTTTCGTGATCTCCTCCTTGTGATCCACTCTGGCGGAGAGCAGCTCGACGTCATAACCGGAAACAGGTTTGGGGCGAATGCCCTCGTACCTATTCGCGCGGCGCTGGTACTGAAGATCGTCTTGCCCTAGCGCCGGATAGGTCAAAACCAATAAGGCATACAGGGAAAAAATTTGAACTCGTTTCATCGTCAACAGCCCCTTGGCATTAGAATCGTCATCATAAACGTAACTCTCCATGATTCGAAAAAAATGCCCGGTCCTCTTGAAGGGGTGAAGGTTCTCGATCTCACCACCGTCGTCATGGGTCCCTTCGCGACCCAGATTCTTGCCGAACTCGGCGCCGAAGTCATCAAAGTGGAATCCCACGAAGGCTACAACATGCGCGACGTGGGCCCCATGCGAAGCCGCGGCATGGGCCATTTGTTCATGAACTTGAACCGCGGCAAACGCTCCATCGTGGTGGACCTTAAAAAACCCGAGGGCCGTGAGATCGTCATGCGATTGCTGCCGAAGATGGATGTGCTCATTTACAACGTGCGTCCTTCGGCCATGGGCCGCTTGGGCCTTTCCTACGAAGACGTGCGCGCGGTGAATCCAAGGATCCTATACGTGGGTGCCTACGGCTATTCCCAGCGCGGCCCCAAAGCCGGGCAAGCGGCCTACGATGATTTGATTCAAGGCGCCACCGGACTGCCCGCGATCTCCATGGAAGAGGGCGCGGAACCGCGCTATGCACCCATCAACTTGGCCGACCGCGTCACTGGCTTGCATGCGGTCTACGCGGTGACCACCGCCTTGTTCTTTCGCGAACGCACCGGTAAAGGCCAGTGCGTGGAAGTGCCCATGTTCGAGAGCATTTCCCACTTCGTATTGGGCGATCACATTGCGGGCATGGGCTATGAGCCGCCCATTGGCGGCACGGGTTACTCGCGCTTACGCCACCGGCACCCCTACGCCACTCAGGATGGCTACCTTTGCGTGCTGGTGTACAACAACAAGCAATGGAAGAGCTTCCTGGAGGCGATAGGACGCATGGAGATGCTGGAAGATCCGCGCTTCGGCAACCATGCCGTGCGCGCCAACCACATCGAAGAGGTCTACGCCTTCCTCGCGGAAATATTCAAGACCAAGACCAGTGCGCAGTGGATTTCCATACTGGAGAAAGCCGACGTCCCGGTTTCGCCCATGAACAGCGTCGAGGACGTGATTTCGGATTCTCATCACATCGCAGCGGGATTCTTTTCCCTCGAAGATCATCCCAGCGAAGGAAAGATCAGAACCATGCGCAC
>JBKKAO010000161.1:0-5096 GCA_046714645.1 Burkholderiales bacterium
GGGCTGCCTTGTCCAATGGGGTTTGAGTCTGAACGGGCGGCTGGGATCGATCATAATACAAATAATACGAGGCATGGTGATCGATATGAACGACGAACAGTTGCATACGTTGGCCGAGCTGCAGGCCTTTCTGGGGGCACCGTGGCGGTGGATTTCCGGGTGCTGTCATGACTCCTAACGCCGTAGCAATAGAACCTCGAAAGCGAATCGCGCTCGTCGCACACGACAACAAAAAGCAGGACCTTCTCGAATGGGCGCGCTTCAACCGTGACCTCCTCGCTCACCATGAGTTACTTGCGACCGGCACCACCGGTATTCTTCTGGAAGAGGCCCTCAGCACTCCCGTTGTCAAACTTCAGAGCGGTCCTCTCGGTGGTGACCAACAGATCGGCGCCAAGATCGCGGAAGGGACCATCGACTTCGTCATCTTCTTCTGGGATCCACTTGAGCCGCAGCCTCACGATCCCGACGTCAAAGCTCTGCTCAGGATCGCCGTCGTCTGGAACATTCCGGTTGCCTGCAACCGGGCCTCTGCCGACTTCATGATTTCGTCTCCTCTCATGTCATCGTCGTACGAGCGCCGCCTTCCCGACTACGAGAGCTATCGCGATCGGTTGAAAAAGAGCCCGAGTGCCTCTAAAGATGAACATCTCGAGTGATCGCGAATGAGGATGTCGCGCTCGCCGCCCTGCGTGCTCGCCCGTGCCAAATGGCGCATTCAACCGGACGCATCGAGCCAGTGTAGGGCGGGGCGGAGAGCCTCGACATCAGCCCTACGCGATTAAGCTTCTCGTCAACCATTTTTCATCATGCGAACAGTTGGCGGGGAAATGCCTTACTCTGTTCGCTTCATCCTCAAACCGAGTGGAAGAGACGCCAAATGGCCAAACCTAACTATGCGTTTGCGAAGCGTCAGAGAGACCTCGCAAGAAAACAGAAGAAGGAAGAGAAGCGACAACGGAAAACCGGAACAAACAACAGCCAAACTCAAGAAGTTCAGCCGCAGTCGCCCGGCGATGATAAAACGGTCGCCTGACTCCTGTTGAACCTCTCATAACACCGCGGCTATCCCGATGCGGCGCAATTGCTCAGAGGCCGGCCGCGAGCCACTTGCACGACGAGCCGTCCGCGATTGTGCTCGACTCTCGCGCCGAACATCTCGCTGGCGGCGAAGACTTGCCGATGCGTACGTCACGCCCGAGGGGCTAAGGAACCTAGAACGAGACGGCGATGGGTGTCGCGACAACGCACCACAAAACAATCGGACTACCCGACCTTCTTGGCCACGCGACGACATGCCGGAGTTGCCCTACCAATCATGCTTCACCGCCCGCACCACATCGGCGCCCACGGCATGACGCGCGCTCCACCAACTGGTGAGGGTAGCCAACGCCAGCAGGCTTAAGGCAAAGACAGTAAGCCCAGCCCAGGGGATGAATAGATCCATGCTCCAGTGGAAAGATTGTTTGTTGACGACGTGGATAAGGATCAAACCCATCACCCATCCAAGCGCGCTCCCTACGAGAATGCCTACGCCCGTCGTCATCAAGCCTTCTACGGTGAGCAGCTTACGAATCTGGGCGCGTGTGAGTCCGAGATGCTGCATTACGCCAAACTCTCGCCTGCGGGCCAGGATCAACGCGCCCACGCTGCTGGACAAACCCACCAGGCCGATGAGAACCGCCACGCTCTCCAGGGCATAGGTGATGGCGAAGGTACGATCGAACACCGATAGAGAAATCTGGCGAAGCTCGCCTGGGGAGGCGATTTCGAGCCCTCCTTCTCGGGACAATCCGCGAACGGCGGCACTCACCTCTTCCAGCGATGCGCCGGGCTCCAGCCAAAGGGCGATCTCGTTGACGCGCTGGTCTGCGGTGATCTGCACGTAGAGCGCCCGGTCGATCAAGAGCGCACCGTACTGCCGTGAGTAGTCGCGCCATATTCCCGCGACGATGAACTCCATGCGCTTACCCTCGATGGGGAGCATCACCGGGTCGCCCAACTTGTAATCGTAGAGGCCAGCGGCGATCTCGCTCATCCAAAGCGCGGGAGCGCCAAGCTCGGCCGGTGCGAGCGTCTTCCCCATGACTGGGAGCCAATCCTTCAGGTCCATGCCCAAGGTATCGCGCGCGAGCAGAGCGATGCGAGGCCGGTCAGGGTGCAGCGCAATCTGTTGGCTGCGTTGGAGCTGCACTCGCTTCACACCCGCGATGGCTCGCACGCCTTGCTGCATCGCCGGGTCGAAAAATGCCGAATCGTTGGGCTGGCCGGTCCGCACGTACAGGTCGGCGGGCAATACGCGATCCAGCCATCCCTCTAGCGAATCGCGAAAGGAGGCGACCATAATGGCCATGGAAACCGTGAGGCTCACGGCGGCGACCGTGGCCGCGAGGCTGAGCGAGACTTGCTGCAAGGAACCGCGCAACTGCGCCGCCGGTAGTGACAGACTCAAGGACAGGTCGTGCGTTACCCAGCGCAAGGAAATCTCGGCCAGTCTCGGCAGCAGCGCGATGGTTCCCAGCAGCAAAGCAGCGATGGCCATGTAACCGAACAACGGAAGACCATCGACGGGCGGAAGGAAGCAGAAAACCGCTCCCAAGAGGAGGCCCGCCAATCCCGCGACGGGCCGCATAGGCGTCCTAGGCCTGGCGAAGTCTTGCTGGCCTTTCAGGGCGGCTTCGACAGAAATCTTCGCGCCTCGTAGGGCCGGCAATAGCGCCCCCGCGAGCGCGGCAAGAATTCCGCAAGCGATCATCACGGATGCGATAGGAAAGGAAAATTCGACTTGCGCGTTGAGCAGCGCCCGCGCACCGGATCCAAGATCACCCTGCGACCAATGCAGTACCCCATTCGCCGTGAACGTTCCCAGCATTACGCCTATGAGTCCTCCCATCAATCCGGTGCCCAGCGCTTCCAGCAGAAGCGCATTTCTGATCTGGTTTCCAGTCGCACCGAGCGCGCGCCACAACGCATGTTGCGGCGCGCGCCGTTCAACCGAAATGGACTGGGTAGCGTAGACCAGCAGCCCGCCGGTGAACAAGGCCACCAGGGCCAGCACATTGAGATTGACTCGATAGGCGCGAGAGACTTCCATCGCGCTGGATTCGGATTCTTGCGCGGTCACCACGTGCACCCCAGGGGGCAACGATCGATTCATCGCTTCGCGTGCCTTCTCGGCATCCACTCCTTCACGCAGTCTCAGATCGATACGATTGATGACACCGAGCCGGCCGAATATTTGTTGCGCGGCGCCGATATCCATGACCGCCAGCGGGGCGCTACCGGAGACGGTGCCCGCGATGCGCAGCGTGACGACGCTCATACCGGTTTGCACCCGCAAGCCATCGTCTTCGTTCCGGCGCTTGCGCGCGCTCGCGCTCAGGAACACGCGATCGTCCCGCAGCGTCGCGAGCATGTCACCTTCATCCGAAGGCACGGGAACCAGCGCGGGCTGCACCCGGGATGCGCGAAATACATCGATGCCCAAGAGCCTGAGCGGGTCATCCTGACCCATGATCTTGACTTCCAGTTCCAGCGCCGGACTGGCGGTATCGACCTCGTCTCGGGCTACGAGCAGCGGGTAAAGGTCCTCGGAGAATCCATCCTTCGGCCCGCGCACGATGAGATGGGCCTCGCCGGAAAGGTCGCGGGTAGCGCGCACGAATTCGTTTTTGGCTTGATGATTGATGAGTTGAATGGCGAAGCCTAAGGCCACCCCAAGTGCGATGGCGAATAGCGCGATGGCGAAACGCACGGGATCCTGGCGCAAGCCCGCAAGCAGAAGCTCTGCGGGCGGCCTATGCCGGAACAAGGCCCGATCCGGTAAGCATCATTACCCTATCGGCCCGCCGCGCTGCCACTTGCGAGTGCGTTACAAGAAGCAAGGTGATCCCCTCCTTCCGCACGCACTCGTCCAAGACGCCGAGCACCCGGGCCGCCGTATCGGGATCCAAATTCCCGGTGGGTTCGTCGGCCAGGATCAAAGGGGGTCGGTGCACCAATGCGCGTGCGATGGCAGCACGCTGCATTTCTCCGCCGGAAAGAACGTAGGGCGGGTCCCCGGCGCGCTCCGCCGGTATGCCCACTTGTTCCAACGCTTCCACGGCGCGGCCCAAGCTCTCGGCGTTGGACTGCCCCAGCAACCGCAGAGGCAGCGCCACGTTCTGCGCAAGGTTCAGGTAGGGTAAGAGATGGAAGGCCTGGAACACGAAGCCGATCTTTTGGCGCCGAAGCAAGGTGACTTCGTCCTCGGTGAGCACGCTCATGTCGGCGCCATCCAGCAGGATACGACCTGAGTCGGGACGATCCAGTCCCGCTACGAGGTTGAGCAGCGTGGATTTACCCACGCCGGACTCGCCCATGATGGCGACGAACTCTCCCTTGGCGATTTCGAAACTCAGGGAGTCCATGAGCAGCCGGGGCCTTGCACCCGAGACCGATTTGCTGACGCGGTCGAGGCAGAGCATCAATGAAGAAGAATATTCTCTACGCCAGATGGTCAACCCCGCGCCGGCGGAACCCCCCTGCGATCCTGGTGGGCTCAAGCGCAAGCTAGCCGGCGCGCGATGGAAAGTAAACCTGGACGCTAGCGGGCTTCTTTGCTCAGAGTTGGAATAGCGACCTCGGGCGCTGCGGGAAACGCCGGTTGGACGGGTTCGTGCAGAGCATCTTCAGGATCTCGCACCGTGCGCACCAGCAAGGTGTACATGGTGGGGATGATGAACAAAGTGAAGAAGGTTCCCAGCAACAAACCACCTACGATCACCCATCCGATCGCCTGGCGCGCTTCCGCACCCGCGCCGGTGGAGATCGCCAAGGGAATGGCCCCCAAGACCATGGCGGCGGTCGTCATCAGGATGGGGCGCAAGCGCAAGGTGGCGGCTTCCACGACCGCATCGAACTTCTCCACTCCCTGATGGCGGAGTTGATTGGCGAACTCGACGATCAGGATGCCATGCTTGGTGATGAGGCCGATTAACATCACCATGCCGATCTTGCTGTAGATGTTGAACGTGCCGCCATTACCGAGGCTTAAATTTATCTTCATCACCAACAAGGCCCCTGCCCAGGCGAGCGGCACGGTAAACATGATCACC
>JBKKAO010000162.1:0-2726 GCA_046714645.1 Burkholderiales bacterium
GTCGAGTACCGGGCTGTCCGGATTCGAATCCTTCGACATCTCGTTGGAAGCGTGGTTTTGGATTGCCGGAGGACTTCTGGTCATTTCGTCCTGCCTTGCCTGGTTGTTCGTGCGCAGCGATGCGGGCCGTGTGATCGTCGCGATACGAGAGAACGAACAGCGTTGCCAGTATCTCGGCATCAACACCTCTCGCGTCAAGATCCTGCTGTTGGTGGCATCCTCGATCGTGGCCGCCATCGCAGGTTATGTCTATGCAGGTTTCACCACCGTGGTAGCGCCGGAGTTGTCCGGGTTCGTTTTCGGCACGGAACTTGTGATCTGGGTGGCATTGGGTGGACGCGGTACGCTCATCGGCCCCATCGTGGGGACGGTGCTGATCGATGTGAGCAGCGCGTATTTGAGCGGCAACCTTCCGTTCGTTTGGAAACTGATCATCGGTCTAGCCTTCGTGGTCGTGATTGTTGCGCTACCCAAAGGAATGGCTCCCTTGATTACCAGATTGTTCTCACGCGGCGAGAAAACCGACACAGCGCTATCGACCGCGGTAACCCTGAGGCCCGTAACGAGTGCGCCTCTTTCGCATCCGGGAACCGCAAGCAAAATGGCCATCGAACTCGATCAGGTACGCAAACATTTCGGCAGCTTGGAAGTGCTGCAAAGCATCGACTTCAACGCGCGGCACGGTGAACTACTGAGTCTCGTCGGACCCAACGGCGCCGGCAAGACCACCCTCATGCGTTGCATCGGAGATGGCGGTGAGCGTTCGGGCGGCGAGGTACGCGTCAATGGCCACGACATTGAACGGCGACCGCCCTACGAATGTGTTGCGTTCGGCGTCGGCCGCAAGTTTCAAAACGCCAATATCTTCGAGGCGCTTACCGTGGCGGAGTCCCTTAGGATCGCGCGTACGCGTTTGGAGAAACCCTCCCTATGGTCACGCTCCGAAACACTGGACCTGCCAAAAGGCGCTTTGAAGGTCATGCAGGCAACCGGAACCGATCAGAAGCTCCATACGGAGGTGCGTTACCTCTCTCACGGCGAGAAACAGGCGCTTGAGCTTGCCATGGTGCTCGCTCTGGAGCCCAACGTTGTTCTTCTCGATGAACCCACAGCCGGGTTGACAAAAGCCGAGCGCACGCTCGTCGGTCAAATCCTTGTGGAGATCTCCCGGAAAGATAACCTGTGCGTCCTGTTGGTCGAGCATGATCTAGATTTCGTTCGAGAGATCAGCTCCCGGGTGATCGTCCTTCATCAGGGACGCATCCTCCTTGACGGAACAGTGGCCGAAGTGGTCGAGTCCGAACTCGTCCACACCATCTACAGCGGCGTGGTGCACCAGGAAACACACGCATGAGCGAACCGGTGAAGGCGCTTCAACTGGCGGGCGTAAGCAGTGGTTACGGCGAAGCGCTGGTGGTGCGGAATATGGCGTTCGATATCGCAGAGGGAGAGATCTTCGCGTTGCTGGGAAAAAACGGTATGGGCAAAACCACCTTGCTAAAGGCCATCATGGGCTTTCTGCCCAAGCAGGCCGGCGCGGTACGGCTCTTCGGAGAAGACGTCACGGGCTTGCCGCCCCATCGAATCGCGCGCAAATCCATCGGCTACGCCCCGCAGGAACAAGCGCTTTTCCAGGACCTATCGGTCGAGGATAACCTCAGGTTGGGTTTGCGCCATGACGGCCTGCTCAAGCCGGGTATAGAGCGAGTGGCCGCTTTCTTTCCTTTCCTTCGAGAACGCATGGACCAGCGCGCGGGCACGTTGAGTGGCGGCGAACAAAAGATGCTTCTCATCGCCCGAACGTTGATGTCGCGGCCGCGCCTGGTGCTAATCGATGAGATTACCGAAGGGCTTCAGCCTTCAGTCGTGGAAAAACTGGCGGGCGCGCTTCGCTCCGAGCGCGACGTCGCGAGAACCGCCGTTCTTCTGGTGGAGCAGAATGTGGGGTTCGCGATGGAGGTCGCAACTCGCTACGCTGTTTTGAAACTCGGCGAAATCGTGGATCAGGGCTCGGTGCACGACAATGGCGCTAAAGAGCGAATCAGCGCCCAGTTGAGCGTATAGAACTAGCGAAGTGCCGATGATCATCTACAACACCTTCTCAATCGTCGGACGCTGTTCCAGAACCGGCATGCTGGGCGTGGCAGTCAGCACCGCGGTTCCCGCGGTGGGTTCGATGTGCCCCTACATTAAAACAGGTACCGGCGCGATCTCGACGCAATCATGGGTCAATCCCTATCTCGCGATCGAGGCATTGCATCTCATGGAAACCGGCCTATCCGCGCAAGAGGCGTTGGATCGCGTGCTGGCAAACGATGATGCCAAGGATCTTCGGCAGATCGGCGCAGTTGACCGCCACGGGCGAAGTGCGGCATGGTCGGGGCAATCGTGTACGCCGTGGTTCGGTCATATCGTCGAAAGGAACTTCGCTGCACAAGGCAACATGCTGGTCGGCGCCGCGACCATCGACGCCATGGCCGAGGCATTCCGGCGCAGTGAACCGTTCGATCTGGCCGAGCGGTTGCTGCTGGCCCTTGAAGCGGGCCAAAGCGCCGGCGGGGACAAACGCGGCAAGCAGTCGGCGGCGCTACGGGTGCACCATAGGGAAGACTATTCGTGGCTCGACTTACGTGTCGATGAGCACCCACAACCGGTAGCGGAATTGCGGCGGGTATTCTCCATTGCCAAGTTGCAGTTGCTTCCCTTCATAGAGGGGATGCCAAAAC
>JBKKAO010000163.1:0-8008 GCA_046714645.1 Burkholderiales bacterium
TGCAGAATCTCCAATCGTTTTGCGGTCAGTTCGATGACCATTATGGATATTCCCGTACCGTTACCTCCAGGCCTTGCCAAAGTGGCCGCCAAGCCGGCCCCGACCGGATCGCCAACCGAGAAGACGACGGGGATCGTGGTGTGATCGAGCATCGCGCGCGCTTCTGGCGTACTGAATACAACGACCACCTCCGCCTTCAGACGCACCATGTCCTGCGCCACCCGCTTGAGCTCGGGTCCGTAGTCCTCGTGCCGGCGCCACTCGATAAGGATATTCTCCCCTTCGCTATAGCCAAGTTCCCGGAGTCCTTGACGCAGGCCTTGCGCAAAGGGCGAGTTGGCGTCGGGCGAGGTCAGGACGCCTATTCTGAAAACTTTTGCCGGTTGCGCCACGGAAGGCACGAAAAGAAACGCGAACGCGAGCGTCAAAGCAACGATTGCTCTGCGCCGAGCCCTAAACGTCGTCATGACCGAATCTCCTGTGGTCAAGTAAATGGCAATACTATCCCTTGTCATGGGAGGTGACGATGGTATGGCAACGTCATCCGGCTACCTTCGATGGAGGGCGCGGCTCGTTATAATGCCCCATGCATGGCAAATCCCGCGAGCATGATCTTCAGTCGAGCTAACGCCAAGCGAGCGCCCCTGGCTCGCCGGCCTCTTCCGCCCAAGCTCGCGCGCCTCGTGGGCGAATCCTGGTGGTTGCTGCTGGTCGCACTGGCGGTGTATGTGCTGCTGGTGCTGTTCACCTATTCCAAAGGGGATCCGGGTTGGTCCCATAGTACGGCGGCCGGGCAGATCCATAATTCGGGCGGGCGCGCGGGGGCTTGGCTTGCCGATGTGCTGCTCTATCTGTTCGGGTTGTCCGCCTATTGGTGGGCCGTGGGCTGTTTGTGCGTGACCTATTGGGGCTACCGGCGCTTGGGAGACGCCGCCCAAGAAGAGCGCTACCCGCTGATCCCTGCCGTGGGATTCTTGCTGTTGATCCTGTCCAGCGCCAGTTTCGAAGCCCTGCGCTTGCACAGCTTGAAGGTGGACTTGCCCCTGGCGCCTGGGGGCATGTTGGGCATCGCGCTTTCTGGAATTCTGTCGAAGTGGTTTGGTTTCGCCGGCTGCAGCGTGACTCTAATTATCTTGATGGGGATCGGCTTCAGCCTGGTTACGGGGCTGTCCTGGCTGACTATTTTCGAGAAGGTCGGGGAATATCTGGAGCGATTCTGGTTCTTCAGCGTGGGGCGCTGGCAGGCATGGCAGGACCGGCGCATCGGCGAGGCGGCTGCCCAGCGGCGCGAGGAAGTGGTGGCGGAAGACAAGAAGTATTTGGACGAGCGCGAACCCCTGCGCATCGAGCCGCCACAGACCCTTATCCCAAAATCTGACCGGGTGGTGAAGGAAAAGCAGCGCCCGCTATTTGAAGACTTGCCGGACTCGCCGTTGCCGCCGCTGCATCTTCTCGACGAGCCGCCCAGCACCGTGGAGGTGATGTCGGCGGAGACCCTGGAGTACACCTCGCGTTCCATCGAAAAGAAGCTGCTGGACTTCGGTGTGGAGGTGAAGGTGGTAGCCGCCTATCCCGGGCCGGTGGTCACGCGCTACGAGGTGGAGCCGGCCGTAGGCGTGAAGGGGAGCCAGATCACCCATCTGAGCCGTGATTTGGCGCGTGCGCTCTGCGTGAGCAGTATTCGGGTGGTGGAGAATATTCCGGGCAAGAGCTGCATGGGCATGGAGATTCCCAATCCCAAGCGGCAGATCGTGCGCTTGTCGGAAATATTGAGTTCCAAGGTGTATGCCGACAACGCCTCGGCCTTGATCCTGGCGCTGGGCAAGGACATCGCGGGCAAGCCCGTGGTGGCGGATCTTGCGCGCATGCCGCACCTGCTGGTAGCGGGTACCACGGGCTCCGGCAAGTCCGTGGCCATCAATGCCATGATCCTGAGTGTGCTCTACAAGGCGACGCCCAAGGAGGCGCGCTTGATCATGGTGGATCCCAAGATGTTGGAATTGTCCGTCTACGAGGGTGTGCCCCATCTGCTGGCCCCCGTGGTGACGGACATGAAGCAGGCGGGTCACGCGTTGACCTGGTGCATCGCCGAGATGGAGCGCCGTTACAAGCTGCTCTCGACCCTGGGCGTGCGCAATCTCGCGGGCTACAACCAGAAGGTTCGCGAGGCCGAGAAGGCGGGCCAGCCCCTCAAGGATCCCTTCGCTCTCAATCCGCAAGCTCCGCCACCCCTCACGGAATTACCCTTGATCGTGGTGGTAATCGATGAACTCGCCGACCTCATGATGGTCGTAGGCAAGAAGGTGGAGGAGTTGATCGCCCGCTTGGCGCAGAAAGCGCGCGCGGCCGGCATTCATCTGTTGCTCGCCACGCAACGGCCCTCGGTCGATGTGATTACCGGGTTGATTAAGGCGAACATCCCCGCACGCATAGCCTTCCAAGTGGCGAGCAAGGTGGACTCGCGCACCATCCTCGACCAGGGCGGCGCCGATGCGCTGTTAGGACAAGGCGACATGTTGTTCCTGTCGCAAGGCAGCCGTGAACCCGAGCGGGTGCACGGTGCGTTTATCGCAGACGAGGAAGTGCATCGCGTGGTGGAATGGTTGAAGGCGCGCGGCCAGCCGCAATACATCGAGAGCGTGCTGGACGGGACCGAAGAAATGGAAGAAGGCGCGGAGGGCGAGGAAGGCGGTAACGCCGAATCCGATCCGCTCTACGATCAGGCGGTCGAAATGGTACTGCGTTCGCGCCGCGCATCCATCTCGCTGGTACAACGCCATCTTCGTATCGGTTACAACCGCGCAGCACGTTTGATCGAGCAAATGGAGCAAGCAGGCCTGGTTTCATCCATGGCCACCAATGGCAACCGGGAAGTGTTGGTTCCTTCAAGAGAGTAGATCTATGCCAAGAATGATTTTGAGCCTTGTGTTGAGCATCTTCGCGGCGGCGTCCTTCGCCGGTAGCATCGAGAAACTACAAGCCTTCATTGGAGATACCCGCAGCGCCAAGGCGAATTTTGCGCAAGCGCAGTTGGACAAGAAGGGCAAGAAGATCAGTTCCACCAGCGGCAAGCTTTCCTTTTCCCGTCCCGGAAAATTTCGCTGGGAGTATGAGAAACCCTACGAGCAAGTCATCGTCGGCGATGGCGTGAAGCTCTGGGTTTACGACAAGGACTTGAACCAGGTTACCGTCAAGAAATTAGACGGCGCCATCGGTAGCTCCCCCGCAGCCTTGCTCGCGGGTAACGATGAGATCGAAGATCATTACCAACTCAGCGCCAAGGGCGTGAAGAACGGCTTGGATTGGCTGGAAGCCTTCCCGCGTGCAGAGAGCATGTTTCAGAAGGTGCGCATGGGCTTCAAGGGCAACAACTTGGAGGCCATGGAATTGTTCGACCATCTGGGCCAGGTCACGTCTATTCGCTTTTCCAAGGTCGAGAAGAATCCAGCCTTGGCCAATGGCGTGTTTTCTTTCATCCCCCCCGAGGGTGCAGACGTCATCACCGAATAATGCATTGGCATTGCGGCGTGCGCCCTTGAAAGACGCCGACCTCTTCTCTCGCCGGGAACCGGAAGCCCCGCTGGCGGAGGCCATGCGCCCCCGGCGCTTGGAGGACGTGCTCGGCCAACAACATCTGATCGGTGAAGGCAAGCCGCTCTCGCTGTGCGTGCGCTCGGGCAAGCCCCACTCACTAATTCTGTGGGGACCTCCGGGGGTGGGCAAGACCACCATTGCGCGCTTGCTGGCGGGGGCCTTCGAAGCGGAGTTTATCGCGCTTTCCGCCGTGTTCTCCGGGGTTAAGGAAATCCGCGAAGCAGTGCAACGGGCTGACGAATGCTTGCAAGCTCAGGGCCGCCATACGATTTTGTTCGTGGACGAAGTGCATCGCTTCAATAAGGCGCAACAAGACGCCTTCCTGCCCTTCGTCGAACGCGGATTGTTCACCTTCATCGGCGCCACCACGGAGAATCCGTCTTTCGAGGTCAATAGCGCGTTGCTTTCTCGCGCCTGCGTGTACGTTCTCGAACCGCTGAAAGCACAGGATCTCTCGCTACTCATCGATCGCGCCTGTGAGACGGTTCTACACGACTTAGTCTTTACCGGAGAGGCGCGAGAAGCCCTGATCGCTGCCGCCGATGGCGATGCGCGGCGCCAACTCAATTTCCTGGATAAAGTGGGGCTGGCAGCCAAGGCCTCCGGCAGGTCCGAGGTGGACTTAAGCTTCCTAAGCACCATTTTGTCCAAGGTGCTACGCCGCTTCGACAAAGGCGGCGATGCCTTCTACGATCAGATCTCGGCCCTGCACAAGTCCGTGCGTGGCTCCAGCCCGGATGCAGCGCTATATTGGTTCTGCCGCATGCTGGATGGCGGCGCCGATCCGCGCTACCTGGGCCGCCGCATCGTGCGCATGGCCAGTGAGGAGATCGGTCTGGCGGACCCGCGGGCGTTACGTTTAACCCTGGATGCTTGCGAAACCTACGAACGTCTCGGTTCGCCTGAAGGCGAGCTGGCGCTGGCGCAAGCGTGCCTCTACTTGGCCTGTGCGCCCAAGAGCAATGCTGCATACGTTGCCTATAATAAAGGACGAGAATTCGTGAGCAAGGATGCATCGCGGCCCGTGCCCGCGCATCTGCGCAACGCGCCCACGTCGCTGATGAAGCAGATGGGATTCGGTAAGGAATACCGTTACGCCCATGATGAGCCTGGCGGTTACGCGGCCGGCGAGAACTATTTTCCGGAGGGCGTGAGCTCTCCCCATTTCTACCAGCCGACCGAGCGCGGCCTCGAAGGAAAAATCGGAGAGCGCCTGCGTTATCTTCGCGAACTCGACAGCCAAGCCCGCAAAGACGAGTCCTGAAACCCTAGCCCCACACCATGCTCGACATTCAACTTCTACGCGGCGATCTCGATGCCGCTGTCTCCCGCCTCGCTACCCGTGGATACACATTCCCTACGGAAGATTTTCAGCGTTTGGAATCCGCGCGCAAAGTCACGCAGACGAGGACACAGGAACTACAAAGCAAACGCAACACGCTGTCCAAGCAAGTGGGCGAAGCCAAACGCAAGGGCGAGGATGCCTCCGCCCTCATGGACGAAGTCGGGGGAACCGGCGACGGATTGAAGCGTTTGGAAGGTGAATTGGAGCGGATTCAAGCGCAATTCTCGGCATTGCTGGAAACCATACCGAACATGCCGCACGCGTCGGTGCCCGCGGGGGACTCCGCGGAGCGCAATGTGGAGGTGCGCAAAGTGGGCACGCCGCGGAACTTTAACTTCGCCGCCAAGGACCACGTCGATTTGGGCGAAGGTCTCGAGCAGCTTCATTTCGACGCTGCGACCAAAATTTCCGGCGCACGCTTCTCCTTGATGACGGGGAGCCTCGCGCGATTGCATCGTGCCATCGCCCAGTTCATGTTGGATGTTCATACGCAAGAGCATGGCTATATCGAAGTCTATGTCCCCTATTTGGTCAACGCAGCCAGTATGCGAGGTACAGGGCAGTTACCGAAATTCGAGGAGGACAGTTTTGTTGTTCCGCGCAGCGATGCGGAGAAACTTTATCTTATTCCGACCGCGGAAGTGCCCGTCACCAACATTGTGCGCGACGAAATTCTTGCGGCGGATCGCCTGCCGCTGAAGTATGTGTGCCACTCGCCGTGCTTTCGCAGTGAGGCCGGTTCCTATGGAAAGGACACCCGCGGCATAATCCGGCAGCACCAATTCGACAAAGTGGAATTGGTGCAAATCGCTCATCCAGAGAAATCCTACGAGGCCCACGAGGAACTGACTGCACACGCGGAAACAATCCTCAAGAAGCTGGATTTACCCTACCGTACGATGGTGCTGTGCGCCGGCGACATGGGGTTCTCCGCCGCGAAAACCTATGATCTGGAAGTTTGGCTGCCGGGGCAGGGCGCTTATCGCGAGATTTCGTCTTGCAGCAACTTCGAGGCCTTTCAAGCGCGGCGAATGCAGGCGCGCTATCGCAACGAGAAGAACAAACCGGAGTTGGTGCATACCATCAATGGTTCCGGTCTCGCCGTCGGCCGTACCTTGGTGGCCATACTGGAGAACTATCAAGAAGCCGATGGCAGTGTGGCTATTCCTCACGCGCTACAGCCCTACATGGTGGGTGTGGCGCGGATTACTGCGGCCACGAGGCTTATCCCGCCGGGCCGCGCTCAGGCTTAAGGGAATACCAAGCGCCGGGAAGATTGCGCCGCCAGCTAGACGGCGAACGCAATTCCGCGGGCAGCTGATAGCCCGGCGTGTGGGGAGGTTGAAAGCGCCCCAGTACATCGTAGTAATTGCGGATGTTCTCCGTGAGGATCACCGCTTCGCCGCCGCGAGCAAATCCATACTTTAGGTTGACGTAATGTTCGGGCAAGGCGATTAGCGGTAGCGCTTTCTTTACATCTACCCAAAGATTGGGATTGAGTTTCATGCGCTGTGCCTGCACGCGCGCGTCTTCGAGGTGACCCAAGCCCAGATTGTAGGCGGCGAGCGCTAGGTAAGTCCGATCGGGCTCTTGGATACTGCCGGATAGCCGGTCTTTCAGGCCGGCGAAGTAACGTGCGCCAGCCTCGATACTTTGCTTGGGATCGAGCCGGTCCGTGATCCCCAAATGATCGGCGGTTTCCTCCGTCAGCATCATGATGCCGCGCACGCCCGTAGGCGATGTGGCCAGCGGATCCCAATGGGACTCTTGAAAGCCGATGGCGGCGATCATCCGCCAGTCGAGGCCCGTGATTTCTGCGGCATTCTGAAAATGTGCTCGGTACCTGGGCAGTACGGTTTGTATCTTCTCGATCAAATCTTCGATGTCGACCGAGCCCATGCGCTGCAGATGACCGTAGTACTGATCCAAAACTCGTTTTAGCGTGCCGTCGCGATCGATGCGGGTAAAGAACGCGGTGGCGCGCAGATAAAGTTCTTGTTCGCCCTTCTTGGGAAAAACCCAGACCAGAGGCTCGGGTTCTCCCAAGGCGAAGGCCCGTTGCAAATTGGGGAAGAAGTTACGCGCCACGTCCACCGCGTGAGCGTCGGCGATCACGACTTCAAGATGTCCGTCGGCCAGACGTCCCAGGAGATCATGAATCTCTCCGGTGTCGGCTTCGGTCCAGCGCAGCGCGGGAAACAGCCGCTTGAGTTGTTTCATGACAGTAGCCGCTCGCGATCCCTTGAGTACGGCCACTTTCCGCCCGGTGAGATCGCGAATGGATTGCGGTTTCGAACCCTCGGTGTTGTAGGCGACAACTTGCTGAACACGTTGGTACGCCGGCGCGAGGTTGAACTCGCCCCGTGTTTCGGGCGAGGCCGTGAGTCCCGCGGCGGCAAAGTGCGCGTGATGGTGGCGCAGCTTGGGAAGAATGGCGGATAAACTATGCTTATCGAGAAAGCGGACTTTGACACCCAGCTCTTTCGCGAACATTTCCACCAAGTCGTTTTCTACACCGGAGAACTGTCCCGTTGGGCTGACGTAGCGAGTGGTGGGCGAATGGCGTGTGAGGACAACCAGTTCCTTGGAAGCGTTGAACGGGAGAACCGGGCGTTCCGTTGGGCGGCTTGAGTCGCATCCCAGCAGAACCAACATGAATAGGCCGAGCAGCTTACGCATTCGTTATCCAACCAGTACTGAGTTGGCTTTTTCCTCACGTTGACAGTTGAATTGGGCAGAGCATGACGGCAGGTCGTGCCAGATGCTAGGGTGAAAGAGCAAGAACAGGACCCCAATGGCTTGTCATGACAATAACTCGGCCGGTCAATGGCATCGTGCATCGTCGGGTAAAATGCCACGAAGCGGAGAGGTGCCAGAGTGGCCGATCGGGGCAGACTCGAAATCTGTTGTACAGGGTGACCTGTACCGTGGGTTCGAATCCCACCCTCTCCGCCATTCAGATTTTGGATTTGGGATTTTAGATTTCGGATTGCCGATCCGCTGAGTCGCTTGTTCAGGATTTAGCTGTTTGAGAATTCAGAAGCGGACACTCGCCATTTAGTTTGCTAA
>JBKKAO010000164.1:0-7100 GCA_046714645.1 Burkholderiales bacterium
GGTCTATAACGTACCGGATAAGAAGCTGCGCAATCCGCGGGTATTCGCCAGCATGGAGATGAACGGCAAGACCGGATTCGCCGATGGCATCCGCTGCGACGAGGATGGCAACGTCTGGGCCGCCATGGGCTGGGTTGGGCGATGGTTACGACGGCGTTCATGTATTTTCGCCGGATGGCACCCGGATCGGCATGATCCGGATACCGGAGATCATCGGCAATTTGTGCTTCGGTGGCGCGAAGCGCAACCGCCTCTTCATGGCTGGGAGCACGTCGCTCTATTCGGTGTATGTGGAGACGCGCGCAGGCACGCTCACTTAATCTGTCCCGCTTCAAACAGGCCCGCGCCCAGGTGCGGGCTTTGTCCTAGGACTACGCCGGGGATGTGAATCCTTCAGTTGCTGTGCTACGGTGCCTAATGAACCTAAAGGCGAGTTGCGGGGAGTTCGGATGCCCATGGAAAGAAAACTATGCAGTTGATGTTCCGAATGCTGCGCAGTCTTCCCGTGGCAGAGTTACGCACCGCCGGACAACTCGCGCAGGAACACGGGGTCACGCGCGCTGAAGTGGCCCAAGCGGTGGAGGAGGCGAGAGAATACGGCGTGGATATTCAGACCCGCCGGGGCCGCGGATACACGCTCTCGGACACCATCGACTGGCTGGACGCGGACCAGGCGTGGCAAGCGATGGGTGATCGTGGCGAGCATTACCAGCTCAGGATTCTCGACCATGTGATTTCGACCAATGATGTATTGCTAGCCGAAGCGGTAGTTTCGGACCCGCGCAGGTTGGCCGTTGCGACGGAGTTGCAATTGGGCGGCCGGGGACGGCGGGGCCGTAGATGGAGTTCGGGCTTAGGGAATGCCCTGACGTTCTCAATCCTCTATCGCTTCTCGCAGCCAAACGCTTTGATCCCAGCGTCCAGTCTCGTGGTGGGCGTCGCCCTCATCCGGGCTCTGAACGAGTTGGGTGCCGGGGGCGTGATGTTGAAGTGGCCGAACGACCTGATCACGTCCAACGGTAAACTTGGTGGCGTGCTGATCGAGGCTCACGGTGGGAACTCGCTCAATTCCATTGTTATTGGAATTGGGCTCAACGTGCGGCTACCCGACGAGCTAAAGGCCGCCATAGACCAACCCGCTGCCGATCTGCACCGCCTAGGAGTGCGCGCCAATCGCAGCACGATACTCGGTGTATGCTTGCGGCACGTTCATGAAACCATGGCGCAGTTCGAGTCAGAGGGATTCACGCACTTGAGACAGGAATGGACCGCGCACGCGGCGTTTGTTTCTCAGCCCGTCGCGTTAACCCATGCCCATGGAGAGAGGGAGACAGGCGTGATGTTGGGAATTGCCGCGGATGGAGCCCTCGTATTGACGACTACGAAGGGCCATCAGAAAATTTATTCAGGTGATATCAGCCTGCGTCCCATGCCGGTTTAACTTAGTCGTGAAGGTGGTGGGCGAGAACTTCGCCGCGTAGACTTTATCCATGACCGTACTCGCCATCGATGTGGGCAACAGCCGGATCAAATGGGGCTTTCACCACGAGGGTGAATGGCTTTCTATGGGGGCTTTGCCAAGAGCGCACTCATCGCAACTGGCGGGCGTGTGGGCGGATCACCCACCGCCTATCCGCGTCGTCGGGTGTAACGTTGCCGGGACGCAGGCGGGACGGGAAATCGATCACGCCGTAATGGTTCGAGGGGGCCAGATGGAATGGGTCGCCAGCCGAGAGCGCCAGTGCGGTGTGATCAACCGGTATGAAGAGGCCGGCCAATTGGGCGCCGATCGTTGGGTCGCCCTCATCGCAACTCGTAAGCGTGTTACTGGAGCGTGTATCGTTGTGAGCGCCGGTACGGCGGTCACGATCGATGCCATGAATGCCGGGGGCGAGTTCCTTGGAGGGGTCATCATCCCGAATCCATCGATGATGGCCGAGTCTCTGGAGCAGAAGACGGCGGCGCTCAAACGCCAACCCGGAAAGTTTCATCTACTGCCCACCAACACCGCGGATGCCATCGCCACCGGGGCCTACCTTGCGGTGGGTGGTGCCTTGAATCGTGTCGAGCACGCGTTGCGCGCCTTGGGCGAGCGCAGTTGTGAGGTCCTCTTGACCGGTGGCGGTGCGGAGGATCTACAACCCACCCTGGGAAGACCCGTAATACTCATTCCGAATCTTGTGCTGGAAGGATTGGTCGTCGTTGCTTCGCGGCGGGATTGAGCATGCGTGCCGCGGTTCTAGTTCTCCTTATTTTCAATCTTGCCTTGGCCGGCATGCTCTGGCTCGCCAGCGTCACGGCGCCGGAGCAGGCCGCGGTCGCGGTACCTAATGCGCACAAGATTCAGATCATTTCCTTGCCTAGTACTACTACCGTACGTGCGCGCTGCATGGAACTTGGCCCCTTCACCGCGCAAGAGGCAATGTCCGCACGCCAGATTCTTGACGAGATGTCCTTGGGGATTCCTGTGTTCAGTTTGGAGATGCCTCTCGCGGCGCTGTGGTGGGTATTTATCGCACCCCACAGCTCCCAAGCCGCGGCCGTGCAGAGAGCCAAGGGACTCGAGAAGCTAGGGTTCAAGGGCTACCACGTATTCGACGGGAGCAGTCCATGGAAGCACGCCATCTCTTTGGGAGTATTCAAATCCGAAGAGGCGGCGGAAAGATTCTTGGAGGAACTCAAGCGTAAAGGTATTCAGGGGGCGAGAACGGAAAACCGGTCTACTACCCAAACCATGTTCTACATGAATGAGGATAATGCCGGCCTCATCGCGCGGCTCACGGAAATCGAGGCACAGTTCGCCGGTGCCGGCCTCAGGCAGGTCAACTGCCCGAGCTTAAGGAACGCTGATTTTGGAGCGGGAACCTAGATGTTCTGATCGCCCGTGAATCAGTCCTCGTGCGCCGCTGGTTTGTACAGAGATGCCAGTTGCGCTTGGACGCTGGGCGGCGCGGCATCGTAATGACTGAACTCCAGGGTATAAGAACCCTGTCCGCCTGTTAGCGATTTCAGGCGCGACTGAAAATTGTCCAGTTCGGCGAGGGGGGCACGCGCCGAGACTTTCATCAAACCGTTGCCGCCGGAATCATTCCCGCTGACTTGTCCGCGCTTACCGGAGAGCTCTCCCGCGATGTCGCCCATGTTGTTGGCCGGCGCGTAAACGTCGATATGGACGATGGGTTCCAGCACGACGGGCCTGGCCTTGCTCATGGCATCGAGAAAGGCTTTTTTTCCGGCGGAAACGAAGGCCACTTCTTTTGAATCGACCGCATGATATTTACCGTCGTAGACGATGACGCGAACGTCCTGTACAGGATGACCGGAGACCGGCCCAGCTTCGAGGGCCTGCCGCACGCCTTTTTCCACCGCCGGGAGGTATTGGCCAGGGATGGTGCCGCCATGAATGTCGTCAACGAACTCGAAGCCGCTCCCGCGAGGAAGTGGCTCGACGCGTAGGAACACTTCTCCGAACTGCCCGGCTCCTCCGGTTTGTTTCTTGTGCCGGTGGTGTCCTTCGGCTTTCGCGCTGATGGTTTCAACGTAAGGGATGCGTGGAGGATGCGCGCTCAGCGTGAGCTGGTAGTTCTTTTCCATTTTTTCCAGCACGCGCCGCAAGTGAAGCTCACCCAGTCCCCGAATCACGGTTTCATGGGCGGTGGTGCTACGTTCGATGCGCAGACTCGGATCCTCCGCTTCCAATTTGTGTAAGACATCCATCAGCTTAGCTTCGTCGCCGCGTTTTTGCGGCTCCACCGCGAGGCCGAATACGGGAGCGGGAAATTGCAGGGGCCGGATATGGATATGGTCATCCTCTGGGGCGTCGTGCAGCACATCGCCAAAGTGCAGATCCTCGATCTTGGCCACGGCGCAAATATCGCCGGGAACGGCTTGATCCACCTCGATATGTTGCTTGCCTTGCAGGCGGTACAGGTGCCCGACTTTGAAGGGTTTACGCGCATCGCCCACGAAGAGCTGGGTGCCTGGGCGTACCGTCCCTTGCTCCACACGGAACACGCCAAGCTTACCGATGAAAGGATCGATCTCCACCTTGAACACATGCGCCAGCACGTGCTTGCTGGCGTCCGGCTCCGCCTGTAAGGGGTGCGCCTGCGCGCCCTCACCCTTGATGAACATGGGGGGATTGCCCTCGGCGGGGCTCGGCATGAGGCGGGCAAAGATGTCGAGCAAGAGATCCAGGCCGGCACCGGTGCGCGCGGAAACGAAGCACACCGGAACCAGATGACCTTCGCGCAGCGCTTTCTCGAAGGGCGCGTGGAGCTGTTCCGGCGTGACGTGGCCTTGTTCGAGATAGACGGACATGAGGTCCTCGTCCACCTCCACCACTTGATCGACCAGCGCGGTGTGGGCTTGCTCGACGGACATCAATTCGGAAATTCCGGAGGGATCGAAGAAACAGTCCACGACCTTTTTCCCGCCTTCTGCGGGTAGATTAATGGGCAAGCATTCTTTCCCGTAGGTTTCTTGGATCCTGGCTAGCACTTGCTTCAAATCCACATTGTCAGCATCGATCTTGTTGACGATGATGAGGCGGCACAGATCGCGCTCGGCGGCCCATTGCATCATGCGGCTGGATAGCAGCTCAGGACCGTTCTGCGCATTGATGACGACCGCGGCGGTTTCAGCGGCGGACAGCGCGGGGAGCGCCTGCCCCAAAAAATCCAAGTACCCAGGCGTGTCGATGAGATGGATGAGAGTGTCTTGGTAGGTCGTATGCGCGACGGCCAGCTTTAGTGAGTGTCCGTGCGTTTTCTCCAGAGGATCGTAATCGCACACGGTGTTGCCTTTTTCCACCGCGCCCGCGCTCACGATGGCTTTGCTGAGCGCCAGGATTTGTTCGATGAGCGTGGTTTTGCCCGCGCCCCCTTGACCGACCATCGCAATGGTACGGATGTGCTCGCTCTGGAACTGCCCCATGGTGCTCTCCTCCCAATCCGGCGTTAACAAAAGCTCAGAGTCTCTACTGAACCCCCAGACGCAGAGGGCTCACCACAGAATCAATGCGGCCAGTATAGGACTGGGCAGGAGTCGGGGCAACCGGAGAGTGCGGCTTTCGAGTCGCTTCATGCGGGGGAGAGAACGAGGTGGCTGCCATCGGATTCACTAGGCCGAAGCTCAACCACTCTGGCATGGAAGCGCGCCAGGCCGGCCCGATGTCCGATGCTGACGATGGCGGTACTGGGCAAGCGTTCAATCAAGATCTGGTACATCTTTTCTTGACTGGCGTCATCGAGGCTGGAAGTCGCTTCATCCAGAAACAGCCACTGCGGGCTTTGCAGGATTGCCCGAGCGATTGCGATGCGCTGCTGCTCCCCGCCTGAGAGTTGCATACTCCACGACCGCTCCTCATCCAACTGGGTGGCCAAGTGAGATAGACCTACGTCGGCCAAGGTAGTGCGCAAAACCTCATCGGAAAATGTGCCAACCGATGACGGATAGGAAAGGGCGAGTCGCAGGCTGCCCAAGGGAAAGTACGGCCGCTGTGGAAGGAAAAGGGCATCGAAGTTCTCGGGAACTTTGACCTGCCCATGCCCAAAGGGCCAGATGCCGGCGATGGTACGAAACAGCGTGCTCTTGCCACATCCTGTGGGGCCCTTGATGAGCAATCTTTCCGACGCACTCATGGCAAAGGAGGATGCGGCGACGATAGGAGAACCTCCTGGTAGCCGAATGTCGAGACCGTCAAGGACGACGTCTTTTTCCGCACCGACGAGCACTTGCGGGCCTTGCGCCGCGTCTGATTCCCTTTGCGCCTCGGCAAGAGATCTGCGAAAACCAACGATGCGATTGCTGGTCGCCTTCCAAGTCGCGAGGCTGTTAAAGGAGTCTACGAACCAAGAGAGCGAACTCTTGACCTGCCCGAAGGTGTTTCCGATCTGCATGAGACCGCCCAGCTCGAAGGCACCAGAGAAGTAGCGCGGCGCGGCGACCAGGTAAGGAAACGGCACGGATAGCTGGCCATAACCGTATTGCCACCAGCCCAGAAGTTTTTGCCGCTTCATCATCAACAACCAGTTCTTTACTACGCTGCTGAAGCGCAGGTCGAATTGTTCCGACTCATGTTTCTCGCCTTTATACAAGGCGACGCCTTCTGTGTTCTCGCGAAATCTTGCGAGGCTGAAGCGGTAGTCGGCCTCATAGCGTTGCTGATCGTTGGTTATGCCAACGAGGGGCTGGCCCACTTTAAGAATCAACCAACTCCCGATCCCGGCGTAGATCAGCGCAACCCACACCATGTAGCCGGGGATGCTGATCGCAACTCCGCCGATGGAGAAGGACAATGGGCCGGATTGGTTCCATAGCAAGGTGACGAAGGTGACGAAGGTCACCAAGGCGCTCAACAAGCCTAGCGAAAGATTGAGTGTTGTCGCTACGAAAATCCTGAGGTCATCGGCGATCCTTTGATCCGGATTGTCGTTTTGCCGATCTTCTAATTGGAGGCGATAGTAGGTTCGATTCTCCAGCCAGTCGCCGACAACGGAAGTGGTGAGCCAAGTGCGCCAGCGGATCTGCAGCAACTGCGTAAGGTAAGTCGCGTACACCGTCATGATGATCCACACGGCCGCCAAGACACTAAACCATCCCATCTCCCTATAGAAGTCGTCCTTCGCCTTATGTTGTAGCGCCGTGTAGAACCGGTTGTACCAGTCGTTGAACAGAACTTCGACATAGACCAAACCGAGGGTAAGTACCAAGACCGATACTAGCAACGTCCAAGCTGCTTTCTTTTGCTCGGATCTCCAGAATGGCCCTATGAGGTCCCATACCTCGCGGCCATAAGTGGACGATGGTTTGGACGCAGGGCTAGACATGCACGTTTCTCCTAACATGGCTTCGCTCACGGGCGAAGCGGTTCACTGCTTGTTTTTACAGAGATCGGATGCGCTCGACCAAGCGAGTGGTCGAGCGGTCATGTATGAAAGGGATGGAGTGTACTAGACCGCCCCAGGACTGGACTTCGCGTGCGCCAACGATGTTCTCCACCGGCCAGTCCCCGCCTTTGACGAGTATTTGGGGTTTGCACAAAAGAATTAGCTTGAATGGCGTGTCCTCTTCAAAAGCCGTGACGAGATCGACGCACT
>JBKKAO010000165.1:0-3008 GCA_046714645.1 Burkholderiales bacterium
CAAAAAAGCAAGCGAGGCATCCTTCACTTGCCGGTTCCCCCCGCGTCCCGTCATCTGCGCATGGGTCTCCGCGAGGTGAGCCATGGCGCCGCCTGCCCCGCAATGACCGTAGGACAGCAGGCCGCCATGGGTATTCAAGGGCAAAGCGCCGTCTTGGTTAAAGTATCCGTCCCGGACCATGTTTCCGGCCTGGCCGCGCGGCGCAAAGCCGATTTCTTCCAGGAGGATGGTGAGCGTAATGGTAAAGCTGTCGTAGATCGAGGCGTAGCGCACATCCTTCAAATCAATCTTGGCGGGTCGCATTGCACGTTGAGCACAATCGGCGGCCCCGAACTGGGTCAAGCTCTTGGCCGCCGTGACGTGCTGATGAGTGTGCGCTTGTCCGGTGCCGATGATGCGAACACCATAGCCATTGATACGCTCCTTGCTCACGACAAACGCCGCGCCGCCATCGGATACGGGGCAGCAGTCCAGCAGCTTGAGCGGCGCAGCGATGGTTTTGGAGTTCAACACATCCTTCAGCGTGATAGCTTCGCGAAACTGCGCGCCAGGATGCATCAGCGCATGACGCCGCATGAGTACCGCGAGTTCCGCCAGCTCACGCTCGCCGATGTGGTATTCATGGCAATAACGGCTCGCAACCAGCGCATAGTAGGCGGGAATCGTGGCGCCCAACGGCACTTCGTATTCCGCATGACCCACTTGCGCAAGCGTTGCCACGGCCGCATCCCGGGTCTGGCCGGTGAGGCGATTTTCCCCGGCGGTGATCAGCACATTCTTCACCACCCCCGCCTCGACCAGGTGGTGGGCCAGCATGACCATGGCGAAGCCCGTCGCGCCGCCCATCTGCACGCCATGCGCGTAGGTGGGCGTCAAGCCGTAGTGCTCCACGAAGGTGGTGGAGAGCATGAGATGCGGGAAGGTGGTGGAGTAGCCGCAGATCAATCCGTCCAGATCTTTGCGTTCGAGACCTGCGTCGGCTAACGCCAGACTCGCGGCCTCGCTCATCAGGCCGAGAGTGTTGCGTCCTGGGTGCTTGCCGTAGGGAAGGAGGCCGTGGCCGGTGAGGAAAGACATTGTGAGGGAGGAGGGAGGTGGGAGGTGGGAGGGAGGGAGTTGCTTGGGCTTCTCTCTTAACGCCTGCCGTCAGACGGTTGCCACGGGCGTCAAAGGTGAACCCACGGCACCGGGCAAGCGCAAAGGCGGCGCGGTGAGCAAGAAGCGAGAGCGCTTGTGTTGGCGCAGCCAGTGGGCAAGTTCCGTGAGATACCACATCTCGCCTAGATTCACGCCCAGTTTGAATAGGCAATGCTCGTGGATGGGCAAGGCCGCGCAGCACCCGGGATGACTGGTGGCGGGGTGCGCTTCCACCGCGTAGTTATCAGCGATCAGGGACACGAGCCCAATGTCCGTGATCCAGTTCAATAACTTTTGATCCCGGCCATCCAGCACCGCGCAAGAATTCTCCACAATTTGCGCTTCGGGCTTACGATTAAGGTCGAGCAGAAGTTGGCTAAAGCCGGTGTGCAGACAAACCATGTCGCCCTCTTCCACGATAACTGAGTCCGCCCCCATAATTTGCATGAGTTTGTCGTAGCCGACGATGGCGCGCTCGCGCCCAAAGTGGGCATGGATGTCGATCATCACCCCTCTGCCTTGTACGCAGTTCGCGGCCATGTTCTCCACACCCAGCGCCTTGGCGTGGGAGGTGGATTTTACCGGGACGATGCCCACGGCACCCGCATCGTCCGGAGCGGACGGGCCTATGATGTCGATGCCACTGCGGTAGCCGTTGTAGAACACGGGCTCGGGCTGGCCATCGCCGTCGGCGTCGAAAAGTTGCCCAACGTGAGCCAGGCTGTCCCACTGCGTCGAGTACTGCAAATGGAGAATGGCGATGTCGTCGTTGATGACATCGGTCATCTCCGGATTGTCTTTGCTCAGCAGGTAATTCATGTTGGGCTTGCCGTTGCGCAAGGTAGGCCGAAGCACCGGCGGGTGGCGGCGCGGGTTAAGTACGTTGCCGCCGGGGTAGTCCAAGGGCAAGCTCAGGCAGTAGGTCTGTCCTGTTTTCACCTCCTTCACGGCCCTCTTGACGCGGGCCGGGGTCAGTAGGTTTAACCGGCCTAGCTGGTCGTCGGGACCGAAGTCCCCCCAGGTGGACCCCGCCGGGCGGTTTTTCCAACGGGGTGTCGTATTCTGTGTCATCTAGGTCCTAGTGCTGCGCGGGCGGCTAACGATGTAGGGCGCGAGTTTAGCAAGGTATTATGGACAGACAGACAAACTGGAGCTCCGATATGCCATACGCCATCCAGACGCTAGACAAACCCGGCACCACCGACCTGCGCGCTAAGACTCGTGCCGCCCATTTGGATTATTTGAGCGCGCGCCAGCATTTGCTCCTGGCGGCGGGTGCGCTCATCGATGACGACGGCACCGGTGGGCATGGCGGCATCTTGATCGTCGATACCGATGACCGGCAGGAAGCGCAGCGCTTCATCGACGAAGATCCCTTCACGCAAGCGGGATTGTTCTCGAGCGTTACGATCACTCGCTGGCGCAAGGCTTTCTTCAACAAGGAGCGTTTGATCTAGCTGATGGGCTTGGGCAACGGGCTGCGGCGCCACCGCACTTTTCCCCTCCCCCCGTTTTCGAGGAAAGGGCTGAGATGAGGGGCAGGCCGATGACTTCTTCACGCACCACACGATGAACCTCCTATCCCTACTCAAATCGCTGCAACTAGAACGCTTCGCCGCCAAGTTCGCCGAGAACGAGGTCGATCTCGAAGCGGTGCGCTTGCTCGGCGAATCCGATCTGGAGAAGCTGGGCATTCCCCTGGGGCCTCGCAAGAAACTACTCAGGGCTTTCGCCGAACTCGACTCGCCCGCAATGATCGCCGCGCATTCAGAAGAGGCAATCCAAGGCGCCGAACGCCGCCAACTCACCATCCTCTTCTGCGACTTGGTGGGATCGACCCAACTATCTCAATCGCTCGATCCGGAACGCTT
>JBKKAO010000166.1:0-10662 GCA_046714645.1 Burkholderiales bacterium
TTCACCGCACTCTTCTTGTCCTGGGTGCGCAGCGTCAAATAGCCCATCGTGGTTTGTAGGTTCGCGTGCCCGGCGAGTTCCGCCGCGACCGAGATGTCCACGCCGTTTTGAATGAGCCGCGAGAGAAACGTGTGCCGGCCTTTGTGCGGCGTGAAGCGCGCGGGCAGGTTCAGCGCCTTGCGGTGCTTCTCTGCGAGTTTCTGCACCGAACGCGGAGACATACGGCTGCGGCTCTTGGCTCCGCGCAAGGCGATCAGCACGTAGGGATGATCGGTCTTGGGCCGAACGCTCACGTAGGCATCGAGCGCCTTCTCGGCCTTATCGTTAATCGGCACCCGTCGTTCCTTGTCGCCTTTGCCGATGATTTGCGCGTAGCGGCTGCCGTCATCGTCTTTGCGAATGTTCTCGAACTTGAGGCTGGTCAACTCCGACACCCGCAAGCCGAGGTGAAAGAGAAAATGGAAGATGTAGTTATCGCGTTTGCCGCGCAGGTTGTACGTGTGGGTCTGGAGATGGGAGAAGAGTCGTTCTTGCTCTTCTTGGTTGAGCGCTGCCGGTGCGCGTTTGGGGAGCTTGGGGCTTTCGATCCCCTCGGCGGGACTATGCTCGATCACTCGTCCACGGACTAGCCACTTGTAGAACGATTTCATTGCCGCTGTCTTACGGGCAACCGTGCGGGCCTGGCATTTGCGTCGCTCACGCAACGAGCGCAAGAAGTTGAACAGATCCTGATAGGTGAGCGTCTCAATCTTCTTCTTGAGGCTCTGCGCGTGTGTGCTTAACAGCAGCAGATCGCGTCGGTACTCGCGGATCGTGCCTTGGCTACAATTCTTCTCGATCTCCATCCAGGTGAGGAATCCCGTGACTAAGTTTTCAGCCGATGTGGCCGGCTCTAACGCGTGTTTTTCCCGTTCGTGCTCAGTTCCTCGCGGCATGTCGTGTCTCCTTGCTACCGTCCCGGCGCGGGGCCACGCTTCTTACAGAATCCCAGAAACGCCCCGTCCGGGTTCGCGGGCGGCCAGTCCTTTTGCTGCTTCCCCCACTCCTGCCACTGCGCCGCCAAGTCATACACATCCCACCCCCGCGCCAGCTTCTTGGCCTGTTCGTAGGTGCTGGTGCGCAAGGGTACGTCAGCGGGAACGCTCGCGCGTGCTTGCTTGGCTAACGTTGCCTCAAGCGCTTCTCGCTCCGCCGTCTTGTTTACCGCGAACTGTACCCATTTGATCGCCCGCCCTTCCTTTTGCAACTGCATGTCCACCGTAAACCCCGCGCCCTCCGGATTGTCGTTGAGTTGTTTGACGGCTGGCTCCAGGACAAACCGACGGAAGTCTTGCCAGCGTGGCAGCTTGCCGGTCGGGACTTTGAGCCATTGCCGCAGTTGGTCAACGCCAGCCACTAAAACGGGAACTTCTTTATTGGCCACCGATTCCAGTAACTCGTACATAGTCACCGCATACTTGCCGGAGAGTTCGATAAGGAAATGCGTTCGTAAGCGCGCGTAGCGGCGTGGATCTTTCAGAATAGGAATCAATAGCGGGGGAAGATGAAAGCGCAGCACGCCCGCGGATCGAGCTTCTTCGCTCAAGACCGCCCCAAAGAGGGCTGAGATGCCCTTATAGCGCGTATCCCCTTCGGTGTAGCGCCACTGCACGATGGTTTTGGTCAGTCGCTCGGCGGACTCCCAGATCCACTGCGAATGATCCGCGCCGCCAAGGGCACGAAAGACGCGGTTGATGTCCTTGACCAACCGCTCATGAATCATCGTGTCATCCAGCTCGTCCCACACCGAATGCAGCAAGAAGGCCCAGAGCTTTCTATCCTGTTCGGTGTAGGGACCTTCCACGCTGACGACCAGGACCGGATATGGCACAGGCACTGTCGCAGGGTCGTGCCAGGAGGGTTTCCACGGGTCACCCGTGGGGACGGGCAGCTTCGGGGTTTTGGTTGGCTTGGTGCGCATAGGCGGGAAATACTCTTAAAGGTGAAAAAGAACAAGAGGCATATTTCACCTTAGAGTGCTTTTTCTCGTTGCGAATTTCTCACCTTTCATTGTGAATTTCTCACCTTTGCGGGAATTGGTCTCGTTGCGAATTTCTCACCCTTCCATTGCGAATTTCTCACCCTTCATTTTCGACAAGTACGGAAAAAATCAAGATTTTCGCGAATTTTCTCCACAGGAACACCTTCAAGAACACGTATGAACACCAAGAACACGGGCGGGGAGGGGTAAAAAAAGGGGGAGGCGGCTGGGGGAAACACACACGAAAAGGAATGAAGAATTAAGAAGGAAAAAGGAAAAAGGGTGAAAGCGCGCGCGGCGATCGTGGGGTTTTGGTTCTTTCAATTTTTCACTCTTAATTCTTCATTCCTAATTCTCCCCCCGCCGTCGCCACGGCCAGCTTCACCGTAATACTCTCCGCGCCGTGTTCGGTTTCCATGCCTATCACCGTTCCCGTCACCGTGGAAAACACCACCGCTTCGGCTTCGAGCTTGGCTTGCCGTCCCGTCAGATCGCGCAGCTTGTCTTGCTGTTGCAGCACGGTCACCCGCTGTTTCATCTCCCGTTGCGAGAGGTCCGCGCGTAGTCCGTTCAGCTTTGTTTCTTGCGCTTCGATCTCCGCGCCGAGTTGCTTGCGTTCCTTGGCGAAGAGGTCCGTAGCTCCGCTATACACCGCGTGTCGCTCTTGTAGCCGACGTAAGACACTCTCTTCCTTCGCCACCTTGTCTCGCAGGTCAGCCAGCTCTGCCGCCGTGATGCGCTGCTGTTCCTGCCATTGTTCCTTCACACCTACGGTCTCCGCCTTCACTGCTTCCAGTTCACGCGCTGCAGCGCGGTCGCGTACGAGCACGTCACCTTTCTTGAGCGTTGCGTTAAGGCTCACGGTCAGGTCCGCCAGGTCCTTCACCTTCACGTTGAATGTGGCGACCGAGCCTTGTGGTGTCGTCAGACTGACCGGGCGGACAACCGCGTCGGGTGGCAAGGCGAACTTGAGCAGCAAGGTGCCTTGTTCCACCGGCGTCAAATGGAATCCCTGGGTAACCAAGTCCTCGTAAGTCGCGTATTCCAGCACCAGGCTTGAACCAGAGCGACGGATCGGGTTGAAGGCGTCGACTCGCACCAAAGGATTCTTATCGGTCACCACGTGTAGCGTGCCGAAGAGCCAAACCTGTTGCTCTTTCACAAAGGACTCGATCTCCCGGAGGATGTGGCCGCCCATTTCGATCTCTTGCTCGACGAGTTTATGCGGTGCTCCTTCTCTGAGTCGTACACGCTCAGGCCGGAGATGGCCGCTGGGTCCAACTTCGCGCAGCTTGCCATCCTGCTTGATGATGAGGGCGTTGTTGCCGTTGGCGCCGAGCACGAGGAAGTCTCCGCGTATCTCTTCCTGGCTGAGCGTGTCGATGGCCGCCACTGTCGCAATCACTTGATGGTTTGGCATGAATCGGTAAAAGTCTGTGACTGCCGAGCCGGGGTCACCTTACAGGGAGTGCTGACATAACGACGGCGGGTTATCTACAGCTTTTTGGGGAAGGCTTGCCGAGTTGCGGCTATCCGATCACGACAAAACCACGTAGTTGTTCCTGAACACAGGACAGACAGGAGGCCGTATGGGCGCAGCAGAAGGAAGACAGCTACCGCCAGACATGCTGGCGGCGGTGAACACGATCAAAGACCCTGCCTTGCGCAAGCAAATGGAGAACTTTGGACAGGCTATCGCCGCACGGGAAAAGCAGGAGCGGGAAAAGCGCGGGCCGGAAGCACGAAAGGCCGTTGCCAAAGTCGTGCCGTTTCCCGCTGAAACCCGGCCCGCCTCCAACGATCTGATCCGCTCCGCGCTGTTCGCCGCCGTGCGCGGCAAACACCGGCAGCACTTCAAGGACTTCGTCCAGCTTGCCGCGTTCGGGGATATAGAAATCTGGTGGCAAGGCTACCAGCTTAACCAAGACGACCATGACGCCTTCATGCAATTGGTCTTCATGGCGCAGCATCAACCGCTCGGCGAAGATGTCCGGGTTTCCTTCAAAGCGAATTGGCGCGTGAGGACGCGATCGCGTTGCATAGGCCCCGAAAAGCGTAGGCCGCGCGTGGTCGTCGCAGGCGGGTGGTGCTGCGTCACCCGTCTGCGGAGGCCCGCAAAGGCCGGAGTCTGAGGGGCCGTTCTCCGTCCATTGAGGGACACGAGCAAGACTTTGCACGGGGCGGGGTTCTTGTTCTCTCCCCTCGGTGTTGCTACTCTCTTGCTGTGACATCCGTGAACTTGTCTTACAAGCTCAAACTCTTCCCGTCTGTGAATAAGGCGGATACCCTTGCGGCGCTGGCTGCTCTGTTTTCCCGCACGCACGCGGATGTCACAACTCAACTTGCGTGTATGGAGCAGCCGCGCCTCCCTAGCACGAAGGGACTCGGCGAATTTATCGGGAGAGCCTACCGCCGCGCCTACATCGACTACCAGCGGACCCGTAAAGCAGGGCATACCCCTGGCTTCTTGAAAGCAGAATTGATTGATAGTGCGGAGGTGCAGCACCCTCGCAAGGCAAAGAGCTTTGACCTGTGGATTATGCTGCGAGGCACCACGACCACACGCGGCAAGCGCGGCGGTTTCTACGTCCCGGCGAACCGGCACAGAGCCATTAACCGTACCCTCGCGCTACCTGGGGCCAAGCTGAACGAGAGCGCGGAAGTCTTCCGTAAAAACCGGAAATGGTACGCCCGTGTGAGTGTGGCGGTCCCGCTGGCGGAAGTCCAGGAACCAACACAAGGCTGGCTCGGTTGTGACATCGGAGCCAGAACGGCTGTCACGCGGAGCGATGGATATAAAGGGCCAGACTTGCGGCCCATTCTCAAACGCCAACGCAACCGCCGCGCAATGGACCAGAAGCATGGCATTGACCGGCGCGTTGAAACCAGTCCTCAGAGACAGGTGCTTGCCCGTGAAGCCAGACGGACCGTGCTCGTAGCGCAGCAGTCTGGTCGAGGCATTGCCCTGGAAGACCCGAAGAGGCTTATCAGATGGAAAGGCCACGCGGCCCAGTATTTTGCCACGCGCGTGAGGCTGCTGGCTGTGCTGATAGGCGTTTCTGTTTCTTTGATCCGTCCGGCCTATACCTCCATCACCTGCTCTTGCTGCGGATGGGTAGAGAAGAAACAGCGGCATCGGGAGATGTTTCGATGCTGGCGCTGTGGGTTCACTCACAACGCCGACATCAATGCGTCTCGGAATATATGCCATCGGGCTTATCGTGTTACTGCGATCTCTCATGGTTCCCTCAGTCTTTGTTCCGGTGGGGGCAAAGTCGAGTGAGCTTCAGTACATGCGGTGCCTGCTCTCGTGGCAGACCTGGGAGAAAACGCTCGAGTACCGGCCTCTCGACGTGGTGGACAAGATCACGCCGCGCGCCTTGTTGCTGATCGCTGCTGAGCACGACACGATTTGTCCACCCGCCGGCTATCAGGCGCTCTACGAACGTGCGGGCGAACCAAAAAAATTGATCAGGTTGCCCATCTCACACTACGAGATTTATGTCGGACCTTGGTTCGACGAATCGGCGAAGCAGGCAGTGGCATGGTTTACGGCATACTTACACTCGTAATCGACTCCCTGGGAGGTTCCTACCCAGGATGTGATAACGCGGGACAATGTATCGCTGAAGGTCAGGGCGGTCTTGTCCTTTCGCGTTGTCGAGCCCGATCAGGCGACGGTGGTGATCGAAAACTCTCTGTTTGCGACCTGCCAGCGTACACAGACGACCCGAGGTAGTGTCTACGGCCAGGTCGAGTTGGAGACGCCGCTGGGGAACGAGAAAAGAGGAACGGGCGGAGACAGGAAATACTCGACGCGCAGACCGAGCCCTGGGGCGTCACGGTGTCGGCGGTGGACGTCAAACACATCGACCTCGCCCCCGAAATGCAGCGCGCGATTGCCCGACAAGCCGAGGCCGCACGTGAGCGCCGAGCCAAGGTCATCCACGCGGAAGGAGAGTTCCAGGCCGCCAAGCAGTTAGTCAATACTGTGCTGATCATCAAACGACACCCGATGGCGCTCCAGTTGCGCTCTCTCCAAACCCTCGCCGAGGTCGTCACCGAGAAGAACTCGACCACGTTGTTTCCTGTGCCGATCGATCGGTAAGGCTATCCTAAGAATACTCTGCTGAGACCGCGTTTTTCGCAAGCAGCATTGGCACACGAACAAGCCGAAGCGTTAGGCCGGGGCGCTATGAAGCGCGTGACGAGAAGCTGGGGTATCGCAATGGGTATAAGCAGAGGGCAATGAAGACTGTCGAAGAGTGAACGATAGTTGCGTCATCGACCCGTAAAATGCGGCGTGCGCTTCTCCATGAATGCGCGTGGTCCCTCGCGGGCGTCAGCTGACCGCATCACCTCGCGTGCACTCTCCTCCTCAATGGCGAAGGCTTCTTCCAGCGGCCGGCCATTGCCGCGAATGACCGTCTCCTTAATTTTGCGCACGGCCAGCGGACCGTTCGCGGCGATGATGCGTGCGACGGCAAAGGCGCGCTCCAACAATCGCTCGCGCGGCACGATCTCGTTGATGAGGCCGATGCGCAACGCCTCCTCAGCGGACATCGGCTCGCCGGTCAGCAAAATTTCCATCGCTTTACAGTAGGGGATTTGTCGCGCCAGACGGACCAGCGACCCGCCGCCGGGCACAAGACCGCGCTTGGGTTCGGAGAGCCCGAAGGTCGCTTCGGGAACCGCAAAGCGGAGGTCTGTCGCTTGCATCATCTCGGTTGCCCCTGCCAAGGTCGTCCCGTTCACCGCAGCGATGATCGGTTTATACAACTCGAAGCGGCGCAGAATGGCGCCCTGGAAAATAGACCGGTCGGCGAGGAGCCGTCGATCCCAGTCATCGTCCGGTGGGCGCGCCTTGGTCAGGAGCGGGATCAAGCGGGCCAGATCCGCGCCAGCAGAAAAGGCGTCATGCCCCGCCCCCGTCAGGATCGCGACGCGCACCCGCTCATCCTCACGAAATGCAACCCAGGCATCGTAGAGTCGGACGATCATCTCCGGCGTGATCGCATTGCGACGCTCAGGCCGGTTAAAGGTCACGACTGCGATGTCGTCATGTTTCTCGAACAGCAGCTCAGGCATCTTGCTCTCCTCTGCGCTTCTCTGAAAGTCACCGCCGGTGGCGTGACCGCATGTGACATGCCTAGGGGGCGCCGGCCGAGGCCCCGGTGAGCACAGTCGCAGCTCTCACTACTTCACCAGGAGCGTGCGTATGGCCCGCACACCTCTGACTTGGCGACGTTTCACTATACGGGGTCGGGGACGGTACCAGTGGGGAGCGCTTACGCCACAGTTTCCTTTCTGCACGCGTCGGGCGGTTACTTCTGCTTCAGCGCCCGCGTCACGCCGGGCATCACTTTCGGAAAGCCTTTCCCCTCCAAGCTCTCCTTCAGGGAACTGTCCAAGCCCTGAACCATATAGTGCGAATGGGCGTTGCGCACGGCCTCACTGAACCCCATCGCGTCCTGGGCCGCGTTGGTCGCCCACTTCACCATCCGCAGGGTAAAGGGATCATTGTCGGCGATCTCGCTCGCCAGCGCCATCGTTTCCGCTTCCAGTTGCGCCCGCGGCACGACATGATTCACGAACCCCAACCGCCACGCCTCGTCGGCCGTGATAAAACGGCTGCGGAACATCGCCTCCTTGGCTTTGCGAATCGGGATATCCCACGGCACCGAGAAGTATTGCATCAGCGCCGGCAGAAATTGCGCGTCCTCCGAGGCGACAATGAGATCCATGGCCGCGGCGAACATCCAGCCGCCAAAGATGCACATGCCCTGCACCTGCGCGATCGTGGGCTTGTCCAGGTTGCGCCACCGCAACGTGGCATCGAGAAACAGAGAACGCGAGAGCGCGTACTGGCCGCTGACCCGCTTCGGCACCGGTCGCTGGCGCATATCCGCCTTTTGTTCCGGCGTCCCGATATCATGACCGGAGGAGAAGGTTTCCCCTGCCGCGGCCAGGATGATAACGCGCACCTCGTCGTCGGCGTTGGCCGTGACAAACGCGTGATCCAGCTCTTCGATCATCAGGCGCGATTGCGCATTTTTGTAGCGCGGGCGGTTTGTGATAATGCGGGCGACCGCGCCATGCCGCTCATTGATGATGGTCTGGTATTCCACGGGTACGACTCCTGCTGTATGGGTTCTCACAATGGGTGTGCACTTTGCGACACAGGCGCACAGCTCTTCCGTAGTGTCCTTGGAGGACAAGACCGCGCGGGGACAATCACGGCCCACCCTCCTGTGTGACGGGTGGAACCGACTGCGTATCGAGCCGGTTCACGTGACTGACATTGACCTTGATCGACTCGAAGCGCCATCCGGCATCGGTCTTGACGAACGTGTCGTCGTAGACTCCCATGATGACGACGAAATCAATCAACGATCTGTCCGGCTGGCGACGGGATCGCACAAGGCAGAGCAGATAGAACGTCCCGGTCGCTGAGCGTCCATCCTCGGCAATCGTGATGTGGGGTGAGGTGACGTAGTGCAGCACGTCGACGACGGACTGCGACAGCTCCTGGAAAAAATCGCAGATCGCTTGGTGGCCGTGAAATTCGCCAAAGCCATTGGCTGACCACGTACCGTCTGGGATGAAGATTGATCTAAACCCCTCAAGGTCATAGCCGCTGTCGCAGCAGCGGGCATAGCGATACTTCAGTTGCTCGATCTCTCGCACGTTTTCGAGAAACGCGACCCTGGCTTCAAGCGTCATCTGTCCTCCCTCCTCTAAGCCATGCATAAGCGAACGGGGGGTTAAGCAGCTTCGGTGCGTACGCCATTCAGTTTCTTCACCTCGGGCAACACCTCCTGGTTCAGGCCGTGACGCGGCTCGGGGCGATTGAAGGTGATGGTCGTCACCGCACCGTCCCTCGCGGAGAGAAAATGATCAGCCATACGACACGTGACTCCTCTAGTACAACACCTGCTGTTCTCTGAGTCGTGCAATGTCTGCGTCTGTATACCCCAAGACGTCGCGTAAGACTTCATCGGTATGCTGCCCAAGCAGTGGGGCTGGGGAGCGGATCCCATTCGGCGCGTTGGTCAATATCCATGAAATCCCGGCGTGCGGCTGGATGCCAACCTGCGGATGCGGGAGTCGCGCAAAAAAGCCACGCCCGTTGAGCTGCGCATCTTCCACCAAATCTTTGCTGCTCATCGACGGGAAGGCCGCCACACCTACCGCCTGCAACGTGTGCGTGATGTCCCAGCGGTCATGTTGTATGGTCCATGCTGTGAGGAGCAGTTCGAGCTCATCTTCATGCGCTTTGCGCTCACTGGCGGTGCGGAAACGTGGATCATCCGCTAACTGTGGTTGCCCCATGACTCGACACAACGCCCGCCACTCGTCTTCGGAGCCGCACGCGATCGCCACCCAGGCATCTTCTCCGTGGCAACGAAAACAGTTATGCGGCGCCATCCAGACGTCGCGGTTGCCCCGCCGCGGCGGTTCCGCGCCGTTCATGGCATACTCCATCCATCCCTCCGCCACTAACACCGTCGCCGCGCCCCATAACGCAACGTCGATATATTGCCCGCGTCCTGTGCGTTTGCGCGCGGCGAGGGCCGCACAGATAGCGGACGCCGCCGTGATGCCGGCGTTGGGGTCACCAATAGACACGCCGAGTTCTTGCGGCGGACCATTATGATATCCTGTCAAGGTGGATAACCCGGTCAGCGGTGGAATGGCGGGCCCGTACCCCATATACGCTTTGAGCGGTCCGGTATGACCGTAACCGGAGATCGAGACGACAACCAGATCAGGCTTCAGCTTCTTCAACTCCTCATAGCCGAGCCCCATGTCCTCCATTACGCCCGTGGCAAAGTTGTCAATGACGACATCACTCTGCTGGATTAGTTGCTTCGCCAGCGCCAGCCCTTCCGCCTTTCGCAAGTTGAGCTGCAGACTTTTTTTGCCTTGGTTCCATTGATTGAACGCCGCGGACGCATCATATCCAGGTTTCACTCCTTTGGGTACAACCGGCAGGCGTCGCGTCAGATCCAGATGGGCGTGTGATTCAATCTTGATCACCTCCGCTCCGAGATAGGCGAGATGCATAGTGCCGTACGGTCCCGCCCACACCCAAGAAAAGTCCGCGACACGGACACCTTCGAGGGGAAGCTTGGGGAGTGAGGCTTGAGACTTGAGACTTGAGGCTTGTTGGAAGGGGGTTGGTCTCTCGTCTCTTGTCTCTCGTCTTTGAGCGCTAGTCTCCAGTCTCCAGTCTCATTTTTCACTTCCTCATTGTGTTCTCCTAACAGCGGCGCAGGTCGGCGTATCTGCCACCAGGGATCGTGCAACTGATACGGCGCACCCAAATGAGTGAGGGTTCCCGCGCGCGGATGCGTGACGTCGATAAAAACGTTCTGGGCGCGGAGTTGCTCTTGTCGCACTAAGCCTGCCATCGTCAATACTGGCGCGAAGCACAGCCGCCGCGCTTGCCCGGCATGGAACAAGTCTTCTACCTTCCACTGCCGCGTCCATTCTTCCACGTAAACCTTGAGCGCGTCCTGATTCTTCATGCGATTGCGCGGTCCAGAAAAAATGTCCCATGTGGTCCACTCGGGATGGCCCATGAGTTCGACCAACCGCTCCCATTGGTCCTCTTCGGCACAGACCAGGAAAATGAGCCC
>JBKKAO010000167.1:0-2880 GCA_046714645.1 Burkholderiales bacterium
AAGCAAGGTAATCCTTCAGTGCGGGATCGTCCCGCCACTGCGGATCGGATGGGTCTTTCGTCGCGAAGGACGATATGATGCCTACCGCTTTTCCAGCCCCGCGGGCTGAAGGACAGTCTTGATCGCAGAGGACGGGAACCCCACAATGTGCAGCGGTTTCCATCCCATATCGTAGATCTTGCGAATGGACTGCGCCCCGAATTTCGGTGTAGAAAAGTTCAGAAGTACGTCGGCGCCGCTGGCCTTGAGCGTGACGATTTGAGAATCCACGGTGGAGTCTGTCAATTCGTAGGACTGCTCGCTGACAAGCAACTCTTCAGCGCGCGATCCGAGTCCTTCGCGTAGTCCGCGCAGGTAATCCTTACCCTGATCGTCGTTCTGGTATAGCACGCCGATTTTGGCGTTTGGACGAGTACGCAAAATATACTCGGCGTAGATGCGTCCTTCCCGCTCGAAGCTGGGCCGGGGTCCCATCATGGTCCAAGGAAAATGGGCGGGATCGTTCCACCGGCTACTGACGGAAGAGATAAAAAGTTGAGGCACCTTCTTGGTGTTGAGGTACTTGTGGATCGCCATATTGGGGGCGGTGCCCAGCGAACCGAAAATTAGCGCCACGCCCTCCCCCTCCACTAGTTTGCGCGTTTGTTCCACGGTCTTGGGCGGACTGTAAGCGTCGTCGAGGCTTATGAGCCGGATCTTGCGGCCGTTAATCCCGCCTTGGTCATTGACCATGTTGAAATAGGCCGCGTGGGCACGGCCTGCATTGCCTAGCGCCGAAGCGGGGCCGCTGTAGGGCATGGTCTGTCCGATCTTGATTTCCGAGTCTGACACGCCCGGCGCGTAACTCTTCTGCGCTAGCGCCTCGGTGGAGAGCGTTGCAAGAAAGCCGGCACCGAGAAATGCAATAAAGCTGGCGCCAATTGCAGTAAAGCTAGCACCGAGAATTGTCGCGAATACCTTGTTCATTTGGTTCTCCTGTCGTTCGCGAGGCGGAAGCGCCCCGTCGTGACCCGCAATTTAGACTCGGCGCGCTGGCAGATCGGTTTCAGATTGGCAGAAAACTGCGATTCATCGGAATCTTGAGCGGGTCAAAAATTGGACATAAAGGCATCTCGCCACCAATTGTTGTAAATCTTCCCTCATCCCCACCCTTCTCCCGGGAGGAGAAGGGAGTACAGCGCCCTCGCCCGCCGGGCCCTCCGGGAGAGGGAAGCGCGCAGCGCGGGGTGAGGGAAGGGTTGTGCGGTGTACCCACAAAAAATCTGAAGGACCAAGACTGCTAATCACGCAGCGTTGCGGCGAGGGCCTGAGTTTCCTTCGAGGGCTCCATTCCCAACACGATGGAAAGCATCTCCTTGCACCGGCGGTAGACCTTCAGCGCCTCCGTGGTCTCTCCTTGCTTCCGCCAGCAATGCATGAGCTGGCGATAGAGCGGCTCCGCCAAGTTGTCGAGCGCAAGCGCACGCTCGTACAGCTTCACGGCGGCCTGCGTCTCGCCATTTCGCTCTAGCGCCGTGCCGGAAGTTTGGACCAATGAAATAACCTGTGTCCGCAACTGATTCCGGTACGCCACCGCCCAGGGTTGTTCGCCTTCCTCATTCAGAAAGTGGTCCCGGTATAGGTCCAGCGCCAAGGTCTCCTGTGTTGCGTCAGCGGTCTTCCGGTCGAATTTGCTTGCAGCGGCCATGCGCTCAAAGGCCCAGGCATCCACCCAGCATTGTGAGACGTCAATCGCCACGCGGCCCTCGGATGACTTGATCGCCGTCTCTATCCCCAGCAACTTGCGCAGACGATGCACGTTGGTGTCGACGTTGTTCAAGGCGGCGTCGGCCTCCAGGTCTGGCCACAACTTGTCTGCGATGGCGCGGGCAGGTAACCCTTCCGCTCTGGTACACACCAGTGGCTTGAGCAGTTCAAGGGGTTTGCGCGGAATCTTGCCTTTGAAGGACAACGGCTTATCGTCACGGATGAGAGCGAAGGCGCCAAGGGTTCGAATCTTGATCGGCCAGGGCCATTGCTCCGGCGCATCCGGACCTCCGCGAATGCCGTAGCGAATAATCCATTTTCTAATTCTGTCCTTGCCGATGCCTTGGCGCTGCGCGAAGGCGAGTAGGGCGGGAACACATGTGGAATAATTCGTAACGGATACAGATCGCTCTCCGGCCGTATTGCGAGGGCGCGTTCCATGAAATTGACCACCTCGTCATGCCGGCCGTCGCGAAGTGCGATGAATGCTTCGACGAGCAGCAACTCCGTTTCGTGGTGATGCATATAGGTGTCATGCATCTCTTCCTTGATCCGGCCGATGAGAGCGGCCATTTCCTCCGTCGGGGCCGTTGGGGCCAAGAGTGCAGCCAGTCCGATTTGCGCGTCGATCGCCCCGAAGAACAACCCTGTTTCGCGAAATGCTTCCAGTGCGGTACGGTTATGGGCGATTGCGCTGTCGAGCGGATCGGTCCAAGCCGACACGAAGAAATGGCTCATGCAACACATAGCGCGCGCCACGCCCGGGGTAGAAGGCGTGGCTAGTCGCAGCCGGGCGTTGTGTTCCCTTGCGCCATCCAGGTCTCCGCGCATCACCCGGAGGAACACATGAAAATTGCGTAACACCACTTCGGCGGGATGTCCGCCGAAATCGTTGGCAATCCGGTCCGCCTTGCCGAGCGCTTCCGAGGCCTGCGCGTAGCGTCCCTGATGAAGGTGGAAATCGGCAACCCGTCCCCACCAGTAGAGCCGGTTTAGCGGCATCACCGCCGGGTCTTCCACGATGGCGTCCACCAGGCCGATCACCCAATCGGCCCGTTGCGAGTCGCCGCCATGATCGAAATAGCGCAGCAGCACGTCGCCGGCAGTCAGCATCTGGTCAGGGCCGGGTCCTCG
>JBKKAO010000168.1:0-3734 GCA_046714645.1 Burkholderiales bacterium
CTCAGCCCCTCGATCCGCAGCCCTATACTCTTACCGGGATGCCCTGCCCGCTCGGCTGGCGCCGGAAGTTCAGTTTTACCGATCATCATTTGCGCTAGCTGCCGCGGGCTCAGGTCTTGAATCTTTCCCTCGCCGGAAACGCGAGCGCGCCGCAACACGCTCACCTGCCCGGCGAACGCCATCACCTCTCGAAACTTATGCGTGATCAACAGTACCGAGAGGCGGCCCTGCGCGCACATCTCGTGCAGCAGCCCGAGTATTCCATCGGACTCGGCAGGCGTGAGGACGGATGTCGGTTCGTCCAGAATGAGAATCCGGCAACCGAGATAGAGCTGCTTGATAATTTCGACCTTCTGCTTCTCGCCAGCGGCAAGCGCGCTGACAGGCGCCTTCAAGTCGATCTTGAAGGGCATGTGCTGGATAAACGCGTCAAGCCGTTCGTGCTCTTTCTTCCAGTCGATCAACAGCGGCAAATCCGCGCGGGCCAACAACAGATTCTCGGCAACCGTCATTTGCCGCACCAAAGTGAAGTGCTGATACACCATGCCGATCCCGAGCGCGTGGGCATCCCGAGGACTGCGAATGTTTTGCTCGCGATCATCAAGCAAGACGGTTCCCTTGTCGGGGGCGTGATAACCCATGACGCATTTGACCAGAGTGCTCTTACCGGCGCCGTTCTCGCCAAGCAAGGCGTGAAAACCGCCTGGATCGAGGGTCAAAGAAACATCGTCAAGGGCAATCAACGAACCGAAACGCTTGGTCATTCCGCGCACGCGCAGGCGCGGTAATGGCGCGGCAACCGATGCTTCAGTCTTGGGGCGCGCAGTTGCTCCTAGCGCATTTGACACGACAATCGCTTTGGGAAGCGGAATCGGGCCGAAATTTATCGGTGGGCAACGTAACTGCGCGCCGGTGTCGCAAAGCCGCAACTGGTTCCGTCTTTATGTTCAACCTGGTCTTCCCACTGCAAACGATATTTCCCGGCCGCGAGGTCACTCATGTAGGTATAGGGACAATCCTGGGCGCCACCTTTAACCGCGACATAACCGCGATGGCCAAACTGGTATATGTTGTTCTCCACACTCCACACCCGCCGGGCTTCGCCCGCGAGCTTCGGACGCACTTCACCGGTAATAATTTCATCGGGGAGACCATTCCCGGTCACAAGAGGCGTACCGTCGAAGTTAACGATCATTCCTTCTCCCATGGAGTTAAAGGTGCCATCGGTTCCGCACATACACACGTTGGCCGTGTACATGAGATTGCAGAAGGAATTGGCCTGGTTGGTGATCTGCCACGCATGGCGAATAGGCGCCGTGTAACCGGCGGTGCGCAACATGATGTCTGCACCTTTGTACGCGCATTCCCGCGCCATTTCGGGAAACATGCCGTCGTGGCAAATGATGAGCGCGATCTTGCTGCCGTTTGGGCCCTCACATACGGGTATGCCAAGATTGCCGGGCTCCCACGGCTCGACCGGCACCCAGGGATGCATCTTGCGGTAATAGAGCTTGAGCTCGCCCTTGTCGTCTATGATGATCCCGCTGTTATAGGGATTACCTCCAGGGTTGTGCTCCATGATGGAGAAACAGCCCCAGATTTTCTCATTGGTACACGCTGCCTTAAAGGCCGCCACCTGGGGACCATCCAGGCGGCACATAATCTCAGGGTTCGTATCCATCGATAGACCGTGGAGCGAGTACTCAGGAAACACGACAAGATCCATGGTCGGCATGCCCTTGCGTGCCTTGGTGACCATCGAGCAGATCTTATTGGTCTGCGCGGCAAGATCTCCTTTCGTGGCGACCACGGGGAGTTGTAACTGGACCAGACCGATAACCACACCGTCTGGTGACTTATTCAGACCGCCAAGTCCGCTCATGATGCTCCTCCTTTTCCGTTGCAAAACCGACTGAGTTCCTAGGACGCTACGCCCAATAAATTATATCCCTCGGTCAGCCAGCCGCATGACCAAGATGACGGCGAGGGCTCAATCGGCCGGCCCACAATGCCTCATGTGGTCGTTCTCCGTTGAAACGTCACGCAGTCGTGCGCAAGCGAGGTGATCTCGCCACCACTAATACAGATGCTCGCGGGTCAAGCGGAGTGTGCGGCGTGGAGATCGCCGCAGCATCGAGGGGATTCGCGCAACCGCTCAGGGAATTCCCAGCAGCTTGTGCGTCTGCAAGGAGATGCGCCACCGCGGATGGGTGAGACAGTAATCGATAGCAAGCCGCGTGTTCTTCTCGCGTCGCGGGCCATCCATCGGTTGCAGGAAGAAGTGATTGAAGTCGAGCGCCTCGTATTGCTCGGGCATCGCGCCCGCCTGCGGGTACACGAGCTTCAGTTCGTCGCCCGAGCGCAGCTTGAGCGGCGCGCCCGCCTTGGGGCTTACACATATCCAGTCAAGACCCGCCGGCGTGGACTGAGTGCCGTTGGTCTCCACGGCCACTTCGAAACTTTCCGCATGGAGCGCCTGCACCAACTCCTCATCTAGTTGCAGCAGCGGTTCGCCACCCGTGCAAACGACAAACCTTTTGCCGCCGGTACGTTCTCCCCAGCACCTTGCGATCGCGGCGGCGAGAGAAAATGGCGTCCGAAACTTCCCACCCCCGAGGCCATCCGTGCCGGCAAAATCTGTATCACAGAACTGGCAGACGGCGCTCGCACGATCTTCTTCCCGTCCCGACCACAGGTTGCAACCGGCGAAACGGCAAAATACCGCGGACCGCCCGCTCTGCGCGCCCTCACCTTGCAGGGTGTAGAAGATCTCCTTGACGCTGTAGGTCATCGTTTCTTTCAGGCGAGACTGTATCTGACCAACAAGGGATCTTTCACGCCGGTCTCGGCAAAGCCCTTGGCGCGCAACAGGCAAGAATCGCATGTACCGCACGGCGCGCCGTTCACGGCCGGGTCATAGCAACTGCTCGTGATGCCGTAGTCTATTCCGAGGGACTGTCCCTTTTGGATAATCTGAGCTTTGGTCATCCGGATCAGCGGTGTGTGGATCGTAAGCTTCGTCGTTCCCTCCACACCGGCTCTAGTCGCGAGGTTAGCCATCCGCTCGAAGGCTTCGATATATTCGGGCCGGCAGTCCGGGTAGCCGCTGTAGTCGAGCGCGTTCACCCCGATGAAAATGTCCCAGGAGCCAAGCACTTCCGCGTAAGCCAATGCAAAGGACAGAAAGATCGTGTTACGCGCGGGAACGTAGGTGACCGGAATTCCTTGCCCGATCTCGGCGGGCGAGCGGCCCTTGGGCACTTCGACGTCACTGGTCAGCGCCGAGCCGCCGATGGCGCGAAGATCGATGTTGACGATAATATGCCCCTGCAACGCCATCGCCAAAGCGATCTCCTTTGCCCGCTCCAGCTCGAAGCCGTGGCGCTGGCCATAATGAAAACTTAGCGCGTAGGGCTCAAAGCCTTCGCTCTTCGCGATGGCGAGCGCGGTGGTCGAATCCACACCGCCACTTAACAACACTATTGCGGGTCGAGCGCTCATCCTGCGGAACCTTAAGTAAACGAAGTCGCGATGAAGCGAACCAGTGTCTCCTGGCATATCCTTGGCCGCTATTGCGCAGCCTGGGCCAGTAGAGTACAGCCCTACAAGGAGGGAATAGAATCTCTCATAGCTTTCAGTTCCTCTTCAGCGCCTGCTCCCTCAACACCGAGAGCTTGGCCCGTGTGGTAATCGCATCCGGATCGATGCGAAGTTCCAGTAACGCGGAGCAGTGA
>JBKKAO010000169.1:0-3326 GCA_046714645.1 Burkholderiales bacterium
ATGCTGGACGGAGGCTCCATGGCGAGAATACACAGTAGCTGCAACAAGTGGTTTTGCACCATGTCGCGCAGCGCACCGGTACGATCATAGAACTCCCCTCGCCCTTCCACGCCGACTTGTTCGGCGATGGTGATCTGCACGTCACGGATAGAGCCGCGATTCCACAGGGGTTCGAACAAGCTGTTTCCGAAGCGCAATGCGATCAAATTCTGAACCGTCTCCTTGCCTAGGTAATGGTCGATGCGAAAAATCTGATCTTCCGTGAAGATGGCGCCGACTTGTTCGTTGATCTTCTGCGCGGAGGCGAGGTCGCGCCCCAGAGGTTTCTCCAGCACAACGCGAGTCCGAGGAGTCACCAACTTTGCGGCGGAAAGATGAGTGCATATGGTGACGAAAAGATCAGGCACGGTGGCAAGATAGAACACTCGCACGCGATCATCAGAATCCTTGAGCGTGTCTTTAAGGGCTTGGTAACCCTGTGCGTCCGTCCCATCCACCCTGACGTAGAAGATATGGGCGGCGAAGGCCTGCCAGGTCGCGTCGTCGAAATCTTCCGGTGGTATGAACCTTTTACAACTTTCGAGGACTCTCTCCAGGTATTGCTCGCGCGTTAGATTTTGCCGCGCGGCGGAGATGATGCGGGCGCGGGCCATGTCGCGCCCGCCGCGGTGCCGGTAGTACAAGCCAGGCATGAGCTTGCGCATGGCCAAATCGCCGGTGCCACCGAAAAGAATCAGGTCAAAAGCTTGTTCTTCCATTTATCGCTCCCAGGACTGGCCATCCCGGCCAGCTCCACCGTCCATCATCGGCGGTTCGCCATCAATCATTAGCGCTGTGTGCCGATATTCCCCTGACATCCCGTAATCTCACTCGCAGTTTGGAGAAGCCTTGAACCTCAATCCCGTATTGCAGATTGTCACCACCCGAATCCGCGAGCGTAGCAAGCTTACACGTTCCGTTTATGTCGCCCGCATGAAAGCAGCCCGAGAGAAAGGTCCGATGCGGAAAGGCCTGTCTTGCACGAACTTGGCCCATACCTTCGCGGCCTCGAATCTCGAGGACAAGCTAGTCATCAAAGAGGTCCGCAAGCCCAACATCGGGATCGTCTCTTCCTATAACGATATGCTATCGGCGCATCAACCGCTCGAGCGATTTCCCGAGATCATCAAACGCGCCGCGCGAGAGGCCGACGCGGTGGCACAGTTCGCAGGCGGGGTGCCGGCCATGTGTGATGGGGTGACGCAAGGGCAACCGGGGATGGAATTGTCGCTGTTCAGCCGCGATGTCATCGCCATGTCCACGGCCATCGCGCTGTCTCACAACGTGTTCGACGCCGTGCTGTGTTTAGGGGTGTGCGACAAAATCGTTCCGGGCCTGCTGATGGGCGCCCTGCAGTTCGGACATCTGCCCGCGATCTTCGTGCCCGCGGGTCCCATGACCTCGGGTTTGAGTAACGACGAAAAATCCAAAGTTCGCCAGCTCTACGCGCAAGGCAAAGTCAGCCGCGACGCGTACCTGGAATCGGAAGCGAAGGCCTACCACGGCCCAGGCACTTGCACCTTCTACGGCACGGCTAACAGCAACCAGATGTTGATGGAGGTGATGGGACTGCATCTTCCGGGGGCAGCCTTCGTCAATCCCAATACGCCGCTGCGGGACGCCCTCACCGCGGCGGCCGCCAAGCGCGCGGCCGCGATCACGCATCTGGGCAAGCAATACACGCCGGTCGGCGAAGTGGTGGACGAACGCGCCATCGTCAACGCCATCGCCGGCTTGCTGGCGACCGGCGGCTCCACCAATCACACTTTGCATCTAGTCGCCATCGCGCGCGCGGCGGGCATTCAGATCAACTGGGACGATTTCTCTGACTTATCCGCTGTGGTGCCCTTGCTCGCGCGGATCTATCCCAATGGGAGCGCCGATGTGAATCACTTCCACGCCGCCGGGGGGATGGGGCTCTTGATCCGCGAACTCTTGGAACACGGTTTCTTGCACGGCGATGTGAAGACCGTCGCGGGGGAGCGTGGTTTGTGGCGCTACACGGAGGAGCCCTTTCTCGATGGGAAGCAACTCAAATGGCGCGCCGCGCCGGGGCAAAGCTCGGATGCAAGCGTGCTACGCATTTTCCTCGAACCCTTTAGTGCGGACGGCGGCCTCAAGTTACTGAAGGGCAATCTCGGACGCGCCGTCATCAAAGTTTCGGCCGTGGCGCCGGAACATCGCGTGGTCGAAGCCCCCGCGCTCGTTTTCGACACGCAAGAAGAATTGCTCGCCGCCTTTAAGCGCGGCGAATTGAAGCGAGATTTCGTCGCGGTGGTTCGCTTCCAAGGCCCGCGCGTGAATGGCATGCCCGAACTACATCAGCTCACGCCATCGCTTGCCGTGTTACAGGAGGCGGGATTCAAGGTCGCGCTCGTCACCGACGGGCGTATGTCCGGCGCCTCCGGTAAAGTGCCTGCGGCGATTCATGTCAGCCCCGAGTGCTTATTAGGCGGGCCCTTGGCGAAGGTACGCAACGGCGATGTGATTCGCTTGGATGCGGAATCAGGCGTGCTCGAGGTGAAGCTTAGCGAAAACGATCTAGCTTCGAGGCGCATAGAGATTCCGGATCTGTCACAGTACCAAAGCGGATTCGGTCGCGAACTGTTTGCAACGGCGCGTGCAAACGCCTGCGCCGCGGAAGAAGGGGGTAGCTTCTGCGGTTGGATAGCCGATGAGCTAAGCATGAGTCCTTCAGGCGAACCGGTAAAGGTATAGATGCGATGAAAATCCTAGAGATCATGAATGCCAGTCCGGTGATGCCTGTGCTGGTGATCGAAGACATGGCCAAGGCCGTGCCGCTGGCTCGCGCCTTGGTGGAAGGCGGAATCCGAGTGCTTGAAATCACGCTGCGCACGGCGGTAGCTTTGGATTGCCTCAAAGCCATCGTCAAGGAAGTCCCCAATGCCATCACTGGCGCGGGAACCATCACCCAACTTGATCACTTGAAGGCGGTCATCGAAGCCGGTGCGGCCTTCGGGGTGAGTCCTGGACTGAGCGACCCCTTGCTTGCAGAAGTTCGACGCCGCGATTTTCCTTTTTTGCCGGGCGTGATGACCCCCACGGAAGTCATGGCGGCCTACGACCTCGGATTTCGCGCCATGAAGTTATTTCCTGCGCAGCAGGCCGGTGGCCTGGGCATGCTGAAAGCGCTGGCGGGACCCTTCTCAGATGTTCGTTTTTGCCCCACCGGTGGGGTGGATGCGAAAACCGCCGGCGATTTCCTGGCCCTGCCCAACGTGGGTTGCGTGGGTGGGTCGTGGATTGCGCCGAAAGTGTTAGTGGAC
>JBKKAO010000170.1:0-4621 GCA_046714645.1 Burkholderiales bacterium
AGACGATCATCCGCGACCAGCTCACCGATCCGCGCTTCTACGACCAGATGTCGAAGCTGCTCGACGCCCTGATCAAGCAAAGCCGGGCCGACAAGGAGGCCTACGAGGAATTTCTGCGCAAGGCCGAGGCGCTGGTGAAGCGGCTTGCCGCGAAGCAGCCCGAGGCGGGTGTGCCGGCGGTACTGCATGGAAAGAGAGAGGCGGCTGTCATCTACAACAACCTTCCACGGATCCTCGGAGCAGCGGCCGGGGTAGAGGAGCGCGGGCCCGACGGCGGAGTTGGTCTCGCGGAACTGGCCTTGAAGATTGACCATGTCATGCGCGAGCGGGCGCCCGCGGGCTGGAAGGGCGACCAGGCACGCGAGGCACAGGTTCTGAATGCGCTGTTCCCGCTGCTGAACCGCAACCGCGAGGCCACGCTCGCGCTCTTCGAACTCGTCAAGAACCAGCCGGGCTACTGATGGCAGAGACAATCCGGCTGGGCGAGATCGCCATCGCAGTGACCCGGAAGGACATCAAGCATGTCCACCTGTCGGTGCACCCGCCGAGCGGCCGCGTTACGCTGGTCGCGCCGACGGGCACGCGCCCGGACGTGGCCCGCGCCTATGCGGCGTCCAGGCTCGTCTGGATCCGGAAACAGCAGGCCAGGCTGCGCGGGCAGGCGCGGGAAACACCCCGTCAGTTCGTCGAGCGCGAGAGCCACCACCTCTGGGGAAGGCGCTACTTGCTCACTGTCAGAGAGGAAGAGGTAAAGCCCTCCGTACGGCTCGGTCACCGCAGGATCATGCTCACTGTGCGTCCCGGCAGCAGCCGGACGAAGCGCGAGACAGTCATGCATGAATGGCACAAGGCGCTATTGCACGATGTAGTACCCGGACTGATCGGCAAGTGGGAGCCGAAGCTAGGCGTCAAGGTGGCGGGCTACTTTCTTCAGCGTATGAAGACCAAATGGGGCGGCTGCAACCATCGGGCGCGAAACATCCGCCTGAATACCGAACTCGTGAAGAAGCCCAAAGACCTGCTCGAGTACGTGGTCGTCCACGAGATGCTCCATCTGATCGCACCCACCCACAGCGAGCAGTTCCTCACGCTGCTTAGCAAGCACTACCCGTCTTGGCGAGAGGCCAGAGCAGAGCTGAACGAGCTGCCCTTGGGCGCGGAGATTTGGAAAAAGTGAGAGATCGCCACCCGACGCTCTCCGAGCGCCGCAATATCGGCTCGCTCAAGGTCGTGATGACCGACTCGGCCTCCGACGCGCCGATTGGCGGCAACACATCCGCAACAAGCCGCGGCGCGAGGCGCTGGCCAATCGCTTCCGCGAGCCGAAGGATCGTTCAAGCTCGGGCTCGTGCGCGACATGTGGCTCGCCCGCTTCGACGCGCCGAGCCTGCACACAATGTAGCGCTCGGACTATTTGGGCCGGACACGTGTGGTTTCGTGGCTATCGCCTAAGGGCGATATTGCGATTATATAATTTATGGACGATATTAATATCGTATTAAAGCGATATATTGACAATATCGCCTCAAAGCGATATCGTGCACCAATGGACTATCCGATTCGTTTCCCAGACCAGATCAGGCAACAGCTGCGCGCGTTGCGCAAGACCAAAGGCCTGACCCAGACACAGCTCGGCATGTTGCTAGGTGTTGGACAGGTTCGTATTGCTGAAATCGAGAGGGACCCCTCGGTTGTGAGCGTCGCGCAACTGTTCAAGCTCCTTACCGCCTTGGACGCGCACATCGTGCTACGTGACTCGCGGCCTGACGACGCCTCAGAGCCGGATAGGACGCCGAAAGGTTCTTGGTGAGCACCGAGCTCAACGTCTGGATGAACGGCGAACTGGTAGGGGTGTGGTCGCGGACCCGCACTGGCGGTCATCGCCTTACTTATGAGGAAACCTGGCTGCATTCCCCACGGCGGCGCTCGCTTTCGCTGTCACTCCCCATTGGACCGTCTCGCCAGGTTACGGGAGCGGCCGTATCGAGCTACTTCGAGAATCTGCTGCCCGAAAACGACAACATCCGCCGCCGGCTCAGCGCGCGCTTTCGCACCCGCACCACCGAAGCGTTTGAACTGCTTACTGCCATCGGACGCGATTGCGTAGGAGCAGTTCAACTACTGCCTCCGAAAATGGCTCCAGAAGGATACGACCGGGTTGACGGCGTGCCGGTCAACGATACCGAAGTCGAGCGTCTTCTTCGCAGCGTCACCGCCGAACCACTGCCCGGAATGAACGAAGAGATCGAGGACTTTCGCATCTCGATTGCGGGCGCCCAGGAAAAGACGGCCCTCTTGTGCCAACACGGAAAGTGGTTCCGTCCACGGGGCGCAACCCCGACGACTCATATATTGAAGTTGCCGCTCGGCCTTGTCGGAGGAGGTCTACAGCCCGACATGTCAGAGTCGGTCGAGAATGAATGGCTTTGCGCGCAGATTCTTCGCGAGCTTGGCTTTTCAGTGGCGAAAACAGAAATGGCGGTCTTTGGCGCCCAGAAAGTGCTGGTCGTCGAGCGCTTCGACCGCCAGTGGATGGACGAGCGTTGGATTGCGAGACTGCCTCAGGAAGACTTTTGCCAGGCCCTCGCGGTACCACCCGGCAGGAAATACGAATCCGACGGCGGACCCGGAATAGAAGACGCTTTGAAACTACTCTCCGGTAGCGCCTCGCCTAACGCGGACCGTGAGCAGTTCTTGCTGGTGCAACTGGTCTTCTGGCTGCTTGCCGCTACAGATGGGCACGCCAAGAACTTTTCCGTGTTCCTCAACGCAGGTGACACCTATCGCCTGACACCTCTCTACGACGTGCTCTCGGCCTGGCCCATCATCGGACGCGGTGCCAATTTGCTTGCGCCCCAGAAAGCGCGACTGGCGATGGGACTTCGTGCCAAGAACATGCACTACAGGCTGAGGGAAATTCGCGCTCGCCACTATCGTGAGCTGGCCGGTAACAGCGGCGTACCGATTGTGTGGGACAAGATGTTTGAGCTGATCAATAATGTCCCGCCATCGCTCGCAGCAGTTGAAAAGCGCCTTGCGCCAGAATTTCCCCGGATTTTGTGGGAGCGAATTTCAAACGGCATGCTCTCCCAGGCGGGCGCTTTCAAGAATGAGACTCTTGGTCCCGAACCCCATAGGAAATAATCCATGACTCAGCCCATCCGTGTTCTTCACATCGCCCCCGCCAAGTCAGAGGCCTTCGACACGTCTTCGATCGAGCAACAGAGCCGCGCTATCTTGCACGCCGGAGGAACGGTTATTCGCTATACGGGCCAGAGCACTGCCGACTTGGTTCAGGCGCTGCGCGACGTGGATGTCGCGATGCTCCAAGGCCATGGATTCGACCGGGCTGCGTTCGCTTCCATGGGGTTGCATGGCCGCTGCAAGGGGCTGGTTTCCTTCGGTCATGGTTACGATCACCTGGATCTGGACGCGGCGACTCGAAACGGTGTCGTGGTGGCGAACACCGCGTCCTTCGGGACCGAGGAAGTTTCGAACCATACGATGATGCACTTCCTGGTATGTGCTCGGAAGTTTGTTCTGCACGACAAGCTCGTCAGAAGTGGTGTATGGACTCGGAAGAACTTGGCCCCGATGGGTCACGTCGCGGGCGAGATCTTCGGCATCGTGGGCCTGGGCGATATAGGACGCGCGGTGGCCCGCAAAGCCAAGGCCTTCGGTTTACAGGTGATCGCCTACGATCCCTATGTCGCGTCCTGGGATGCGCTGGAATGCGGCGTCGAGATGACCGACTCGTTGGAGGCGCTGTGCCAGCGCTCCGACCACGTCAGCGTCCATGTTTATCTCAACGCGCAGACGCGCCACCTCATCAGCAAACCGCAGTTCGCCGTAATGAAGCCTACCGCCTATCTAATTAATTGCGCACTGGGGGGCGTGGTCGACGAAGATGCACTCATCGAAGCCCTCAAGCAAAAACGCATTGCGGGAGCGGGACTCGACGTCTTCGAGAAGGAACCGGTGGATCTCGGCAATCCACTACTCAAGATGGACAATGTCTCCGTGACGAATCACTACGCAAGCTATTCCGAAGTCGCGTGGGAGCGCGCGCAGACGCAACTGGGCGAAGAGGCTGTGCGCATCGCTACCGGGATGTGGCCGATGTCGCTCATCAATCCCGAAGTCCGCCATGTAATTCCACTGCTCACGCCAGCCCGGTCATGGGAGGTGCTTGCGCGCGAACTAGCATCGGGACAGCATCGCTGATGACACACCATGAAGCGCGTCAACAAGGCGAACTTGAGGAAGGTCCGAGTTAGCGCTAAAGAAGAACAGCAAGGTGCCGTACAAGCTATGGTTCCCTTACCGCAGATCAGCCGCCTCGAATGCCCGCCGTTCTCGAGAAACCGCGTCACATAGGCCGCTTCAGGCTGAAACATTGTCTGGGTCGCGGGACACAAGGGGAGGTCTGGCTGGCCCACGATCCGCAGCTCAAGCGCGAAGTGGCCATCAAAACCGTGCTGGTCGAGGCCGCACAGGATGCGGATTTCATCAAGGGACTCCTCGACGAGGCGGTGATGGTAAGCCGCTTGAAGCATCCCAACATCGTCACCTTGTACGATGCCGGACAAGATGGCGGACGTCCCTATCTGGTGTTCGAGTA
>JBKKAO010000171.1:0-2874 GCA_046714645.1 Burkholderiales bacterium
GGCTCGCACCTCTTGCATGTTAGACTTCACTTTTTCCAGCAAGGTATCGTTGGGAGCGATGACCACCACGCGCATGTCGCTGTCGACCAGCGCCAACGGGCGGTGTTTGAGTTCACCGGCGGGGTAGGCCTCGGCGTGGATATAGGAGATTTCCTTCAGCTTCAAGGCGCCTTCTAGCGCTATCGGGTAGTGAATACCGCGGCCCAAGAAAAGCGCATGGTGTTTGGTGGCGAAGCGATCCGACCAGACGCGGATCTGGGCTTCGAGGTTGAGTGCATGCTGCACGCTGCCCGGCAGATGGCGCATGGCATTGAAGTGATGGGCTTCCTGCTCCATGCTGAGCCGGCCCTTGGCCTTGGCGATGGCGAGCGTTAAGGTGAAGAGCGCGGTGAGTTGCGTGGTGAAGGCCTTGGTGGATGCAACGCCGATCTCAGCCCCCGCGCGGGTGAAGAATACGAACTTGGAGTTGCGCGGAATAGCGCTCTCGCGCACGTTGCAGATGGAAAGCGTTTCCTCTTGTCCCAGTTCTATCGCGCGCTTCAACGCTTCCATGGTGTCCAGCGTTTCGCCGGATTGAGAGATGGTGACGATCAGCTGCTTAGGATTGGCAACTACGTCGCGGTAACGGTATTCGCTGGCGATCTCGACGTTGCACGGGATTTTCGCGATGGATTCCATCCAATAGCGCGCCACGCTACCCGCGTAATAGCTCGTGCCGCAGGCGAGGATTTGCACGCTCTCGATATCTTTGAATGACTCGCCGGCACCCGTGCCGAAGAGCTGCGGGATGAAGCCCTCCGCGATCACCTGCTCCATGGTATCGAACAGAGCCTTGGGCTGTTCGTGGATTTCCTTCTGCATGAAGTGCGAGTAGGGGCCCAGCTCCAAGGATGCCAGCGAGACATCGGAAACGTTGACCTTGCGCTCGGTGGGCCGGCCGCTCTTGTCATAGATGCGCACGGAGTCTCGTGCGATCTCCGCCACATCGCCTTCGTCCAGATAGATCACCCGGCGCGTCGCGGAGAGCACGGCGGAGACATCGGAGGCAACGAAGTTCTCGCCCTCCCCCAATCCAATCAGAAGCGGGCACCCCATGCGCGCGCAAATGAAACGGTCGGGCTCCTTGAAGGAGACCACGGCGATGGCGTAAGCGCCGACTAGCTCGCTTACTGCAATCTGGGTGGCGCGCAGCAGATCGTTGTGCTGGGTGAAGTAGTAGTGAATGAGGTGGGCGATGACTTCGGTGTCGGTCTGGGATTCGAAGCGGTAACCCAATTGCTTCAGCCGGTCGCGCTGCTCTTCGTGGTTTTCGATGATGCCGTTGTGCACCACGCTCACCAGGCCGCCCGAGACGTGGGGATGGGCATTGGGTTCGGTGACGCCACCATGAGTAGCCCAGCGGGTGTGACCGATGCCTATGAGTCCGTTGAGATTCTCGGCTTGGGCGGCGGCTTCCATTTCCGCCACGCGGCCCACGCGCCGCACGCGCTTGATGGTGCCGTTGAGCACCGCCACACCCGAGGAGTCATAACCTCGATATTCCAGACGCTTCAAGCCTTCGACAAGCATGGGTACGACATTACGTTGGGAAATGGCTCCTACGATTCCGCACATGATTTGATCGCTTTAGTAAGGATTCTTCAAAGAACAAGTTTGCCGTTAACCGGTTTTCTTCTTGGCCGGGCGCTTCCAGCCCGCGATGGCGGTCTGCCTTGCCCGCGAGATGGTGAGTTGACCGGGCGGTGCGTCCTTGGTCAACGTGGTGCCCGCGCCCAAGGTGGCGCCGCGGCCCACGGTGACCGGAGCCACCAACTGCGTGTCCGATCCGATAAAGGCGTCATCCTCGATGACCGTTCGGTGTTTGTTCGCGCCATCGTAATTGCAGGTAATGGTGCCTGCGCCGACGTTGACGTTGCGGCCCACGGTGGCGTCGCCCAGGTAAGTCAGATGATTGACCTTGGACCCTTCTCCGAGATCGACCTTCTTCATTTCCACGAAATTCCCCACGTGGGCGTGGGCGGCCAGTGTGGTGTCCGGACGCAGGCGAGCGAAGGGGCCGATGCGGCACTCGGGGCCTATCTTGGCGCTGTCGATGACGGACATGGGCGAGATGAGGGTGCCCGCTCCGATTTCGGCGTCCTTGATGACGCAGTGAGCCCCCACCAAGACGCCCTCCCCCAAGGTGACCTTGCCTTCAAACACGCAACCCACGTCGATTTCCACGTCCTGCCCGCAGAGCAATTCACCGCGGATATCGATGCGCGCGGGGTCTCGCAAGGTCACGCCGCGCGCCATCAAGTACGCAGCGTATTCTTGTTGGTAGCGCCGCTCCAGGTCCGCGAGCTGTGCGCGGCTATTCACCCCGAGCACCTCCCAAAGATTGGGTGTGGACACGGAGGCCACCTCCATGCCCTGGGCGATGGCCTGCGGCACGATGTCGGTCAAGTAATACTCGCCTTGGGCGTTGTGGTTTTTGAGGGCCTTGAGCCAGCTTGCAAGTGCTGGTGTTGGAGCGGCTATGATGCCGGTGTTGATCTCGCGCACTGCCTTTTCTTCGGCACTGGCGTCTTTCTCCTCGACGATTCGAAGAAACTTACCGGAGTTGTCGCGAAGGATGCGCCCGTAACCGGCCGGGTCCTCCAGAAGCACGGTCAATACGACCAGCGTTTCTATATTGGCGCACACTGCGGAAAGCGTCTCTGGACGAATCAAAGGCACATCGCCGTAGAGCACTAGGGTCCGTCCTTCGCTGGGCAAGAAGGGAATGGCTTGCTGCACGGCGTGACCGGTGCCGAGCTGGGGTTCTTGTTTGACGAACCGAACCCCCGCCCCGGCAAAGGCGCTAGGAACCTGATCGCCGCCATGGCCGTAGAC
>JBKKAO010000172.1:0-3614 GCA_046714645.1 Burkholderiales bacterium
CTCCACATCCATGCTGGCGATGAACAGATACTTGGCTTTCGGGTGCATACCTAATCTCCTTAATCGAAACTGAAACCGGCGGTGCGCGTATAGAAGTGCAGCCCTTCATCCTGAATGACGAAAGATCGCATGCGCTGCGTGCCTTGGTTGTGGTGGGAGTGCAGCTTGGTGGCGGGCGTGATCTGCGCGGCGCCGGTGGACCAGTCCACGCGCTGTCCGCCGATCATGGAATGAATGCCGTCGCCCTGAATGGCGAGCGTCACCGCGACGCCATTGTGCCGGTGCGGACGCTGATCGCACCCTACCGCGAGCGTGTTGATGGAGCAATTGATAGCCGGAATAGTGTTGTAGGTGGGCGCCAGTTCCGCACTGGTGAACTGAATCGACGAGCCCGTGGTTTGGGCCGTAATGGGCCTCTTCCATACCGCTTCGAAGCGGCGCTCAATTTCCTCCGAGGGCCAATGCGTGGTGGCGAACACCGCTTGTTCGCGCGCGGGAGGGCGCAAGCGCTGAAAGGCGAGCAGTGGTTCATCCGTCACCGCGAAAAGCACACTAGTCTCGTTACCTGCCTCGTGCACGGTCTGCGCACCGCTGGGGAAGCAAAACACATCTCCTGCCTGCCAGGCAATGGCATCGTCCCCATTGTGGCTCTCTCCCGCACCGGACATCACATAGAAAATCTCCCCCGCCGCGATGAATGTCGTGCGCAGCACATCGCCAGGGCGAATCCTCAGATAGCGGCATAGCAAGGTCGGCGTGGTCGCGGGATAAGCGCAAGCGAGTAAATCCGAAGAGTCGAGCGGGATCAATCCCGTAGGCGTGGCGGGATCGAAAACGTGGTCGCGCTCGGCGAGAAACTGCCTCGTTGGCACTTCCGGCCATGCGAAGTCGAAGCCGTTCTCTCCCGACCGGTAGCGGGCCCGTTGAGCATAAGGCGACTGCGTACGGCTGAGTTCGGCCTCGGCGTTGGCGTATGCGAATGGGCTGTTCATGCATCCTCCTGGCGTGATGGGATTTCCGAAATATAGTCCCGCCAGCGCGCCAGTCAACTCGATATCAGGGTAGTTCAGCTAATTTTACGGCGCGCCCTTGTCGAGCCGAGGATTGGGCAGCCAGGCAAAAGCGGATAATCGGGCGGCTATTTACGCCTCTCGCATTTCCGTAGTTGGCCGGTTGCTGCCGATCAAAGGCGACCCGGACTCATGTCCCGCTTGTCCGATCAAGTAGTCCCGAAAGAGTCTCCAACCATGCCAGCGCGCTACAGGCGAGTAGTGCGAGGATTGCACTGAGCCGAGCGAACACTCCGAACTCACTCTCCCCGGATGAGATCGAGGGTGCCATATCTCGGTGGCTCACTGGCGTCAAGCGCCTGCATGATCTGGACTCACTTCGCGCAGGCCTCGCTCACTCCGCATAGAGCGGGGCGTAGAATAAAATTTCGGATGAAACAAAGGTTTTTTCTACAGACTCGTTAGGCCCACGAGTCCACCATCGCTATGATCCCTGTTCCCATTAGACGCGAAATCCTGAATCGCATCCGCTCCGCGGAAGCGGACCACGGGGTGCGAGTGCTCCTCGCGGTCGAGTCGGGAAGCAGGGCGTGGGGATTTGAGTCGCCAAATAGCGACTTTGACGCCAGGTTCATATATGCGAATCGGCCAGACTGGTATCTCTCAGTTGGCTTAGAAGAGCAAAGAGATGTCATCGAGTATGAGATCGTCGATGACATTGACCTGAACGGATGGGATGTACGCAAAGCCCTACGCCTCTTCTGGAAGTCGAATCCGGCGTTCGTTGAATGGATTCAGTCGCCAATCGTCTACGCGGAGGTGGGCACGTTCGCCCCGCGCGTGCGCGATCTCCTGCCAACGATCTACTCCCGCGTCAGCGGAGTACACCACTACCGGAGCATGGCTAAGACGAACTATCGCGGCTACTTGAAGGCCGAGGTGGTCTCGCTGAAGAAGTACTTCTACGTCCTACGCCCCCTCCTGTCGGTGCGTTGGCTCGAGAAGTACAACACCGCTGCACCGATCGAGTTTGGGAAGCTATTGCATCTCATCGAAGACCAGCGTGCTCTTCTCGCTGACGTCGAAGATCTTCTGAAACGCAAGCGGTTAGCGCCTGAGCTTGGTTTGGCCTCTCCTGTCGAGAGCATCAACGCCTTCATTGAGCGCGAACTCGAAAGACTCGAAAGTTTGAATCAGCCAGTTCTCGAGCGCGGCGAAGTGCTGCCCAACCTCAGTGACGTCTTTCGTCATAGCCTACGCGAAGCGTGGGCCTAATCCTTCGGTCGAGGCGACGCCCAACAGCCGGCCGCGCTACATGGCTTGTCTATCATCCATTCCGCGCGGCCGTCTCCTGGGCCCGCCTCACCTCAAACTTAGGTGGCATTGAACAGCCAAGCCATGCACCGCGTAGGCCTCATCTCTGACACACACGGTCTACTTCGACCCGAAGCAAAGGCATTTCTGCGAGGGTGTGACTACATTGTTCACGGCGGAGACATTGGCAACGCCCGCATCCTCGAAGAACTGGGCACGCTGGCATCAGTCACCGCTGTTCGTGGAAACAACGACCGGGGCGCTTGGGCCGAGGATGTTCCCGAGACAGCGTTCCTGCGAGCCGGTGAGGTATCTATCTATGTCATCCACGACCTTGCGCAGCTTGACATAGAGCCAAGCTCCGCGGGAGTTCATGTCGTCGTGTCCGGTCACTCACACCGGCCGAGCATAGAAGACCGTCAAGGGGTTCTGTACGTAAATCCAGGAAGTTCTGGCCCACGCCGCTTCAAGCTACCGATCACCATCGGTGAAATCATCGTCACAGGTCGTTCCGCATCGGCACGAATAGTTCATCTCGAGATGCACAATGCTACCTAATTGGGTAAGGGCCGGCATCTAACCGGCCCTCCCCACACCACCCGGCATGCGGGACTTCCACCCCGTAAACCTAGCCCATGTCGGGCGCACACAAGTGGTTCTAGGGGACGCGCGGAACAGCGGAGTCGTGCTTTGCTAGCATGGTCTCCGCGCGCCCCTGAATCACGGCGTTAGAGGACAAAGAGTTTTATGGGCAAATTTCGCATTGGGTTCTGGAAAGACAAACCGCTAGACGATGAGGCACCGCCATTCGCTGAGTACGTCATTGAGGCTCCGACTGAACTGGATGCTTGGGCACAAGCGAATACTCGATTCCAGGCTGACCATCCAAAGGAAAACCGAGATCACTACACAACGCACTCCGAAAATGCTGAGTGAAATTCACCACACAGCGCTCAAAGCGTGCATCGGGTCATGGTCAAAGTTGCGCGTTCTCTTTCCAGTCTCCGGCGAATGCACCTGGCCAACCCAAAGTACTCTGTCGGGCAGATGCTGTAGTGCTCAACGCCTTTCGGCATCGGTGATCAGTTCGCCCAAGGAAACGCAAAACTACAGTTTGTTTCGCGCGTGCTCAACGCCTTTCGGCATCGGTGATCAGTTCGCGCGAAAGCCACCCCATCGACCTACTTGTCCCCGCGTGCTCAACGCCTTTCGGCATCGGTGATCAGTTCGCACATCTCGCACCGAAAGATGCCATCGTTTGCTGAAGTGCTCAACGCCTTTCGGCATCGG
>JBKKAO010000173.1:0-3556 GCA_046714645.1 Burkholderiales bacterium
GCTCGATCTATTCCATTTGCAGGACGAAGCGCCCGGCATGGTGTTCTGGCACCCCAAGGGTTGGTCGGTTTGGCAGCAGATCGAGCAGTACGTGCGGCGAGTTCTGACCCAGCAGGGGTATCAAGAAGTGCGCACGCCCTTGGTCATGGATCGCGCGTTTTGGGAGCGCTCCGGACACTGGGAGAACTATCGCGAGCATATGTTCACCACCAGCTCCGAGAATCGCGAATACGCGGTCAAACCCATGAACTGCCCCGGACATGTCCAGATCTTCAACCAGGGGATCAAGAGTTATCGCGACTTGCCCTTGCGCCTGGCCGAGTTTGGTTCTTGCCACCGGAACGAGCCTTCGGGCGCGCTCCACGGCATCATGCGCATGCGCGGTTTCGTGCAAGACGACGCCCATATCTTCTGCACGGAAGATCAAGTGCCGTCCGAGGCTGCGGCCTTCATCGATCTACTGAGGCGGATCTACCGGGATTTTGGTTTTGAGGACATCTTGATCAAACTCGCCACCCGGCCCGTGAAGCGGATAGGCACCGATGAGGCGTGGAACCGTGCGGAGAAGGCGCTCGGCGAGGCGCTTAAGCAAAAGGGTCTAGCCTACGAGATTTCGCCCGGCGACGGTGCTTTCTACGGGCCGAAGATCGAGTTTTCCCTGAAGGATTCGCTGGCCCGGGTATGGCAATGCGGAACCTTGCAGTTGGACTTCGCACTGCCGGGCCGGTTGGGAGCGGAGTACGTCGCCGAGGACAATGCCCGGAAAGTGCCCGTGATGTTGCACCGGGCGGTACTGGGGTCGCTGGAGCGTTTTATCGGCATCCTCATCGAGCACTATGCCGGGGCCCTGCCCACTTGGCTCGCCCCCGTGCAAGCGGTGGTTCTAAATATCTCCGAGGGCCAGAGGGCCTACTGTCAAGAAGTGGGGCGTGCCATGGAGGCCGCCGGGCTGCGCGTGGCTTGCGACTTGAGGAATGAGAAAATAACCTATAAGATTCGGGAACATAGTGTTCAGAAGGTGCCGTATCAGCTAGTCGTTGGCGAAAAGGAAGTGGGCGCCAAGACCGTGGCGGTGCGCGAAAGGGGGAACACAGATTTAGGTGCGATGTCCTTAATCGACTTTATTTCGCGCGTACGTTCTGAGCTGCCTTCGTCGTAAATGAAGTATGCTTCAAAGGCGAATTCTTGATTAATCACATATGGAGGTTTGACTATCGCTCAGGAACGGGAAGTTCGTATCAACGAGGAAATTACCTCACCGGAAGTGCGGCTCATTGGGGTGGATGGCGAACAAATCGGTGTGGTAAGTGCCTCGGCCGCGAACCGCATGGCAGAAGAAGCGCAGGTGGATCTTGTAGAAATCGCGCCGCAAGCCAAGCCTCCAGTGTGCCGGCTCATGGATTACGGAAAGTTCAAGTACCATGAGGCTAAGAAAAAGCACGAAGCGAAGCTCAAACAAAAACAGATCCAAGTCAAGGAAGTGAAGTTTCGTCCGGGCACCGATGAAGGTGATTATCAGGTGAAGCTTCGCAACCTGATCCGTTTTTTGGAAGAGGGGGACAAAGCAAAAGTCACCCTAAGGTATAGAGGCCGTGAGATGGCGCATCAGGAGTTCGGGATGCGGCTTTTAGAGCGAGTAAGAGGGGACCTCGACGCTTACGGTGCGGTGGAGCAAATGCCCAAGATGGAAGGGCGCCAGATGATCATGGTGCTCGCGCCAAAGAAGAAAGTGTAATAATCGGTAGTACGAGTTGTCATAAAACAAGTGATGCCGCGGTAATGAAAGTGCTCGCGTCGTGAGCCACCCGGCCTCAAGCTAGAAAGGAAGTTGCAATGCCTAAGCTTAAAACCAAGCGCGGCGCGGCGAAGCGTTTCCGCGTCATGGGGAGCGGCGCCATCAAGCGCACGCGATCCAACCTGCGTCACATCCTGACCAAGAAAACCACGAAGCGTAAGCGTCATCTGCGCGGCATGACGGCGGTGTGTGCCGCCGATACAAAAGCCGTTAAGACCATGCTTCCCTACGCGTAAGGAGAGATCAGATGCCACGCGTAAAAAGAGGGGTCACCGCGCACGCAAGACATAAGAAAGTTCTTGAGCAAGCCAAGGGCTTTCGCGGGCGCCGAGGCAAGGTATTCAGAGCCGCTAATGAAGCGGTCATGAAGGCAGGGCAGTACGCCTACCGCGACCGCCGGCAACGTAAGCGTCAATTTCGCGCGCTATGGATTACGCGCATCAACGCGGCCGCGCGCGAGTTGGGGCTCAACTACAGTGCATTCATGAATGGGTTGAAGAAGGCCGCCATCGAGATCGATCGCAAGGTGCTGGCGGATTTGGCCGTGATGGACAAAGCCGCCTTCCTCAAGATTGCCGATCAGGTGAAAGCAGCCGTAGCGACCTAAGCTGCCGTATATCACGAAAAGGAGGCCTAAGGCCTCCTTTTTTGTTGCGATTTTTGTCGTGATTCTTCCCTCCGCCATGGATTCTCTGGATTCACTTATCGCCGAAGCTCAGGCCGCCTTCTCAGCAGCGAAGTCGGCGTCCGAGCTCGAGCAAATCAAGGCCCGCTATCTGGGTAAGACCGGAGCCCTGACCGATCTGCTCAAGGGTCTCGGCAAACTTCCCGCGGAGGAGAGACCGGCGGCGGGCGGCCGGATCAATCATGCCAAATCTTTGTTGGAATCGGCCTTGGAGGCGCGGCGCGATGGGCTGAAGAAGACCGAACTTGAGAGTAGACTCCAAGAAGAATCTCTCGATGTCACGCTCCCCGGCCGGGAGAGCGCTTGGGGCGGGCTGCATCCTATTACGCGCTGCCGAGAACGCGTGGAAAGCTTGTTCCGGTGCATGGGCTTCGATGTAGCCGATGGGCCGGAGATCGAGACCGACTACTATAACTTCACCGCTCTCAATACGCCGGAGGATCATCCCGCCCGCTCCATGCACGACACCTTCTACGTCGCGGGCGGGGCGCATCTACTGCGTACCCACACCTCGCCCGTGCAGGTGCGGTATATGGAGCAGCATCGTCCTCCCATTCGAGTCATCGCGCCGGGCCGGGTGTACCGCGTCGATTCCGATGCGACGCATTCCCCGATGTTTCATCAGGTGGAGGGCCTATGGATCGATGAGAGCGCGAGTCTTTCTAATTTGAAAGGCGTGGTGCGCGAGTTCTTGCGCCGCTTTTTCGAGCGAGAGGACCTGGAGGTGCGCTTTCGCCCTTCTTTCTTCCCGTTCACCGAGCCCTCGGCGGAAATCGATATGACTTGGGAGAAGGGATGGCTCGAGATCGGCGGCTGTGGCATGGTGCACCCTCAAGTCTTGAAGCGCGTTCACATCGACACCGAGCGTTATCAAGGATTCGCCTTCGGCATGGGCCTCGACCGCCTCACCATGCTGCGCTACGGAGTCAAGGATCTGCGCTTGTTCTTCGAGAATGATCTCGCATTTCTGGGACAGTTTCGCTGACCCGCACCGGATGACACCATGAAGTTTTCCGAACGTTGGTTGCGAACCCTGGTAGATCCGCCGCTTTCCACGCAAGCCCTCGCCCACGCGT
>JBKKAO010000174.1:0-8287 GCA_046714645.1 Burkholderiales bacterium
ACTCGTTTTGAAGGGCCCAAAGATACTGGGAGAAGATTACTACGGCCCCGGATTGGTAAAGGTTGTGGCCGACGCAGTTTCCGCGCTGGATCAATCTGGACATCCTGGCCCTTTCGCTTGTGTGCTCGGTACACGAGCATTTAGCCAGGCGCATACGCCAAATGAACAGTCAATGGTATTGCCCTCAGACCGGATCACCCCTTTACTCAAGGGTCCTTTGCTGCGTTCCGGCGCAATGAAGGAAGATCTCGGTTTCGTAACAGCCCTATCAGGGGATCTTATCGACTTGGTTGTCGCGACGCCTCCAAGAGTGCAGTTCCTGCAACTGAATGACGAAGCGAAGTACGTCTTCCGGGTATATGAACGCTTTGTTCTCCGAATCAAGGAACCCATTAACGAGTTGGGCTCGGTATTCTCCTTCAAGCTTGCTCCAGCACCGTAACACCCCAGGGTATCAAGGTGAATGGTACCCATAAGGGACTCGATTTAAGTCCGTCATACTCGCTCGGCATGCGATGAGACCTTAAGCTATGAACAACAAAGTCATCATTCTCGGCGGCGGCATCGGTGGCCTCAGCGCCGCCCACGAACTCATCGAGCGCGGCTTCGAGGTGGAGGTGTACGAGGCCCAGGCCATCCCGGGCGGCAAGGCGCGCAGCATCCCCGTTCCCGGGACCGGCAAGGACGGTCGCAGGGATTTGCCGGGCGAGCATGGCTTCCGCTTCTTCCCGCGCTTCTATCGCCACGTGGTGGATACGATGCAGCGCATCCCATTCGGTCCGGGTCGGACAGTAGCGGATAACTTGGTGGACACCACGCGAGTGCAGATCACACGTTTCGGACGCCACCCGATCGAAGTCCCTGCACGTTCACCTCGCACGATCAGTGACATCCGCGTCGTGCTGGATGATCTCGGCCGCTTTCTCGGGGGTGACCTGGGCATCTCTCATGACGATTTGGCTTTCTTCGCATCGAAGGTATGGCAGATCATCACCTCCTGCCACGAACGCCGCATGAATGAGTACGAAAAGATCGGATGGTGGGAGTTCATCGGCGCGAACGACCGATCCTTGGCCTATCAAAAACTCTTGGGTCATGGCATCACGCGCTCACTTGTTGCGGCCAAGGCCAACGAAGCCAGCACCAAGACGATCGGCGATATCTTTGTTCAACTGTTGTTCGACATCGTCACGCCGGGGCCGAGCAGCGACCGCGTATTGAATGGTCCCACCAACGATGTTTGGATCGACCCGTGGGTTAAGTACCTGGTATCCAAAGGCGTAAGCTATCAACTCAATGCCAAGGTCAAAGCGGTGAACTTCGAAAGCGGGCGCATCAAAGACGTGACCGTTGATGCGAGCGGCACGTCGAGGAAGATCGACGGCGATTACTTCATCTTCGCGCTGCCGGCGGAGGACATCGTGGATCTCATCACGCCCACGATGACGCAAGCCGATCCGGTACTCGCCAATCTCTTCACCTTGGACGAAATAACCGAATGGATGAACGGCATTCAAATCTACCTCAAGGAGGACGTGAAGATTGCTCATGGTCATACCATCTACGTCGACTCGCCTTGGGCACTCACCTCCATTTCCCAAGCGCAATTTTGGAGTGAGGTGGACCTGAGTACGTATGGCGACGGGAATGTCAGGGGAATCATTTCCGTCGACATCTCGGAATGGGAGGAAAAAGGCTTGAACGGCAAGACCGCCCAGGAGTGCACGCCCGAGGAACTCAAGTTGGAAGTTTGGGAGCAGTTGAAACGCAGTTTGAATTACGGAGACAACGTCCTTCTCAAGGATGAACACTTGCATCACTGGTTCCTCGACCCGGGCATCCAGCTTCGCTCGGACGGAACCGACACCAACGAAGAACCGCTGCTGGTGAATCTGGTGGACACCTGGAAGCTGCGGCCGGATGCGATTACCAGAATTCCCAACATGTTCCTCGCCTCCGATTTCGTGCGCACCTTCACCGACCTCGCAACCATGGAAGCGGCCAACGAAGCAGCTCGCCGCGCGGTAAACGGCATTCTGGACGCGAGCAACTCCACCGCCGTGCGCTGCGGCATATGGCAACTCAATGAGCCTGAACTGTTTGCCCCCTGGCGCCAGCTCGATCGTATTCGCTATCAGCGAGGACTGCCGTGGGACGATACGCTGGTCAACCTTGGACTCTCGGCGGTGCGCTTGATGGATCAAGCCTTCGTTGCGCTGGAGCGTGGTTCCGAGCGGCACAATCCACTTGCCGGCGTGGGTTTCGATGTGCCTTCGGCTCACAAAGAGTTCATCTCGCTTGTGGACCGTCACTCAAAGGGAGGAGACCCCTCTCAACTCCGGCAAGATGTCATGGCGGTCGCGGAGCGCTTGGTACAGACCCTGACCGTGCGTCTGGCGGAGTGGCAGTTGACACGGTATGCGCCGGCGCCAGCCAGCACACCCGTAGCGGCGAATCTCGCAAGCCTTGGCAGGAGTGGTTCGAGTTTTGAACCCGTGCGAAGCGGCAGGGTTCGCATCATTCCTCAATAGACCGAACGGAGAATGCCCTTGCCGATCGTGTCGCCGGATACCGCATCGGAGCAGGCCATGCAGGCGCGGCTTGCTCGCTACCGCGAAACCATTTTGAAAGGGCTGATCGACGCCGTGCCGAAACGTGAACCGCGTCGTTACCTTTACGACCCGCTCACCGCTCACCTTTCTCGTATCGGAAAGAGCCTTCGCCCCGCACTGTGCATGGCAACCTGCCGCGCCTTCGGCGGGCGGGAAGACCTAGCCTCCCAGTCTGCGGTGGCCCTGGAGATGTTGCACAACGCGTTTTTGGTGCACGACGACATCGAGGATGAGAGCGAACTGCGCCACGGCAAGCCGACCATGCACGCCGAATACGGCGTGCCGCTCGCCGTCAATGCCGGCGATACGCTCAACGCTCTTAGCCTTAGGATCTTGCGAGAAAACCTCGATGTCTTGGGGCAGAAACTCACTTGGCTCGTATTCGGGGAATTCGATCACATGTTGTTGGAGTCGCTAGAGGGACAGGCGTTGGAACTAGGCTGGATTCGGGACAACCGCCGCGATATCTCTGCAAGCGATTACTTGAGAATGGTGCTCAAGAAAACCTGCTGGTATAGCTTCATCCATCCCTGCCGCATCGGAGCGCTGATCGCCACGAGGGATGCAACCGGCCTCGATCGTTTCAATCGCTTCGGCTATTTCCTCGGCACCGCTTTTCAGATTCAAGACGATCTGCTCAATCTGCTCGGAAATCAAGACAAATACGGAAAAGAAATCGCCGGCGACTTGCGCGAAGGAAAGCGAACGTTGATGTTGGTGCATTTGTTCAAGCACGCGAGTCGGGACGATGCCAAGCGTCTTAGCGCGTTTCTGGGTGAGCCACGATCGGCGCGTTCAGGGGCCGACGTCGATTGGATTCTCGAGCGCATGCGGACCTATGGCAGCATGGATCACGCGCGCTCCGCTGCCAAGCATTTCGCAGGCGCCGCGCTCTACGAGTTCACGCAGGCTTTTGGCGGGCTGCAAGAGTCCGAATACAAGTCATTTATCCTGCAAGTTATTCGCTATATGGTCAGCCGTGATCTGTGAGAACCGGGGGAGGATCCATGCAGCACTACCGACGCAAACCGTTTGAGCTCACGCCACTCACCGCTCCGCAGGAGGTGGTCGAGAGGGTCATCGAGACCGTGTCGAGCATGCAACGCGCGCTTTTGCCTTTTCCAGGTAGCGATCAACTGCTTCCCCACCGTTCGCCCACCACGCTGCCTGTGCCGCAGGTTGTGAGCAATGCGGGATCCGATGGAATCGAAACTCAGGTCGGCCAGGTGTGGGATGCGGCGGGACTCGTGCCGGCCGCAGCCGGAATTTTGGACGAGGAGATGGCCGCGGGTGTGCTTGCGGCACGTGACGCAAGTGGCAGGCGCGGCAGCGATATTCCTCCGCCGGGCTACAGGAGTACTCTCGGAAACCAGCCCTTGTTACCGGACATATATGAAATCCTGAAGGCTGTTGCCGAGATGATTCCGCGCCTGCGGGACACGTTTGGCAGTGCCCCCACGGCGGCGCACTCCGCTTCGCCGAACCATGAGGAGGAGGGCACAACCTTGCTTCGCGCCCGCGAACCCGTGCATCCCGGCCAGAGTGCGAAGGTGTGCTTTAAAGTGCAAAACGACGCTGCTCAACCTGTGCGCTTTGTGGCACATTGCTCGGATCTCGTGCACGCTTCGGGTGAGCGTATTCCTGAACGGCAGGTAGAGTTCGAACCATCGAATATTGCACTCACACCGGATCAGTCAGCGGAAATCTCCGTGGTCGTTAAGGTCCCTCTGCAAAGCGCTCGCGGTGTTTTCCTGGGGATAGTCGTTGCATCGGGTCTCCCGTACTTGCGAGCTGTCCTGGAAATCGAGGTCCTATAGTAGGTCCTATAGTCGAAGCACAATCTTGGTAGTAGTCTTACGCTTGGTCAAACGACTTTGAGATGGAGAACTCTGATGAGAGCACTGACACCGAAAGCCAACAATCACGCCGGTTTACCGCCATTTGCCTCTCGTTTCGTCAATGTCCCCGAGATGGGGTGGGAGAGGAGCGCGATCTACCCTGGTATCGAGACCAAGACCCTGCTCGTGGACCGCTCATCGGGCTTGCTCACCATGCTTATGCGCTTGGCGCCCGGGGCCAAGATTCCCGATCACGAGCATGTGTTGATCGAGCAAACTTACGTGTTGGAAGGTAGTCTTGTCTGCGGCGAAGGAGTATGCAAGGTGGGAGAGTTCGTGTGGCGCCCCGCGGGCAGCCGGCACGAAGCGTGGGGTGGTCCGGAAGGCGGTTTGCTTCTCGGAATGTTTCAAATCCCCAACCGCTTCTTCAAGGAAAACGGAAGAGTGGAGGACTTCCTAGGCAATCCTTGGGACGAGAAATGGGGCGAGGTACTTGGACGGCACGAACAAGCTCAGTTTGCTTGATCTATTAGCATCACCTAGTCCCGGCAGGAGGCCACGTGTATACAGTACGCTTGAGTGCGCTAACACTTGTTCTAAGTACCCTCGCGCCTGGCGTGTGGGCCCACGATGAGGACGACCGGCCCCCAGGAAAACCACCCGAACAACTGGGTGAGGTGCATTTTCAGGTTTCCTGCAATGCCCCCGCGCAAAAGGAATTCAACCGTGGCATGGCGTTGTTCCACTCCTTCTGGTTCGATCCCGCCAAGAAGTCCTTCGCCAAGGTGCTAGAGCACGATCCGGAATGTGGCATGGCGCACTGGGGCATGACCTTCATGTCCCTGGGCAATCCATTCGTGTGGCCCTCCATGCCCAATGTCGCGAAAGCGGGCGTGCCCCATGCCGCGCAGGCCGAGCGCGTGGGGGCCAAGACTGAGCGCGAACGCGGTTACATCGCCGCGTTGTCGGTGTTATTCAGAGATTGGCAGACCACCGAGTTCAGGCCTCGCGCGCTGGCCTACGAACAGACCATGGAGAAGCTGGCCGCGAAGTATCCCGACGACATCGAAGCGCAACTGCTCTACGCTTTGGCCCTCAACATCACCGCGCTACCCACGGACAAGTCCTTCGCTAACCAGCTCAAGGCTGCCGCCCTTCTGGAGCCGCTGTTCAAGCGCTATCCCAATCACCCAGGCGTGGCGCACTATCTGATCCACAACTATGACTATGCCGAGCTGGCCGCAAAAGGCCTACCCGCCGCCCGCGCCTATGCAAGCATCGCCCCATCGGTACCGCACGCGCTGCATATGCCCTCGCACATCTTCTCGCGCATGGGCCTGTGGCAGGAACTCGTCGAAGGAAACCGCGCGTCTTACCGCGCCGCCAAAGCCGAGCTCAAGGAGACCACGCTGGGCATTGGCGCCTACGATGCGCTGCATGCCATGGACTACATGACCTTCGGCCATCTGCAGCAAGCGCAGGACAGCATGGCCCATGCACTGGCCGAGGAAGCCGCTTCGATTCGAAAGATCAACGTGGAGAATTTTCCCGCGGCCTACGCCCTCGCCGCCATTCCCTCGCGCTTCGCGCTGGAGCGCGGCGACTGGGAGCAAGCGGCGGCACTGAAACTCTCGCCACCCGCTCTTGCCTGGAGCAAGTTTCCGCAAGCCGAGGCCGTTCTGGTGTTCGCGCGCGGGCTGGGTGCGGCGCGCAAGGGCAACGCTGCCGCCGCCCGCAAGGATGTCGACCGCCTCTACGAACTCAAGGAAGCGATGACCGCCGCCAAGAATTCTTATTGGGCCAGCCAAGCGGACTTCCAAATCAAAGCGGTGAGCGCATGGATACTGCGCGCGGAGCGGCGTGACCACGAGGCGCTAACCGTGATGCGAGCCGCCGCCGAGGCGGAAGAGGCCAGCGACAAACATCCCGTTACTCCAGGCAATGTGGCGCCCTCGCGCGAGCTGCTGGGAGAAATGTTGATGGAGCTGGGGCGGCCCGCGCAGGCGCTCGTGGAGTTCGAGCGCTCCCTCAAGCGCGACCCCCTTCGTTTTCGTGCCCTCTACGGTGCGGCGCGCGCGGCGGAGGCAAACGGCGACCGCGTGGGTGCCGCGCGCTACTACAAAGAATTGGAGACGCTAACGCGCGACGGGGACACCGAGCGTCCCGAAATCGCACAAATGCGAGAGTTTCTAGCGCGAAACTAGGAAAAAGGCATAGCTTCGGTTCGGCTTCACTCAGTTCCGCGCCGAGGGGCATTCCTCCGTGCGCTTAGCGTGGCTCTCCGGCAAAACCTCGCTGCAAGGTGGCCACGAGTTCCAGAGCCGCTTGAGGCAAAGGTCCTTTGTTCACGCTCGCGGCGGCGTACTCCAGTTGATCGATGGTGGAGAGTCCCACTAGCACCGTGGAGAGCGTTGGGGTAGAGATCACGTAGCGCAGTGCCGCTTCGACCATGCTCTGCGCGTAGCCCTCCCCAACTAGACTCTCAAGACGGCGTGCACGCCCCACATCGCCGGCATAAGTATTGGCCGATCCGAGCGGATCGACTTTTGGCATGCCTAGCGGATGGCGAGCCTCCGTGGCGCTCAATGCCCCACCGGCCAAGATGCGGATACCGATGGTTCCCATCTGAGATTGTCCGGCGTGCACCAGCAGGCGCTCATAATCTTGAGCAGGATAGTCATCGGGAATTGCGCTCGCGGCGGTGGGATTGAGCAGGTTATAGCTCGCTTGCACGGTATCGAACAGGCGCGAGTCCACGATCGCCCGAATCGCTTTCGTGTCCCCTAGTGCGGTGAATCCGCAATAACGAACCTTCCCTTGCGCTCGCAACCGCTCAAAGGTTGGTACGACTTCCTCGATCACGGTTCCGGGATCGAGGGTCTCGGGAGTGCCGGCTGGTCCGATGGGATCGTGAAGCTGGAAAAGATCCACGCGTTCCTGGCCGAGGCGTTGCAGGCTCTCCTCCAGGGATGCCGTAATCGTCTTGGCGACAGCGCCACGATCACGAATCCACACTTTGGTGCCGACCATGACCGCCGGTCTGCCGAGATTCTTAAGCACGCGCCCAAGATTGCGCTCCGACTCACCGTCGCCGTACAGCGGCGCAGTGTCGAAGTAATTGATGCCCAGATCGATGGCGCGTGCAACAGTGCGCTCTTGATCGGCCGGATCGCCGCGCACCATCAGCCCGCCGACGGCACCGCAACCGAAACTCAGAGCGGAAACCTCGAGTCCTGTTCTACCGAGTGTGCGTTGCTCCATCAGGCGTCCACCGGCTGTTCGACATCGAGCGTAGTCACGCGGCGCAACTCGCGGCGGTACTTGCTGTCGTCGAAGGGCCGCCCACGATGCATGGTCGCGCGGTTATCCCAAATCACGAGGTCGCCCACACGCCAAGAATGCCGGTAGACGAATTGAGCTTGTGTCGCGTGCTCCATCAATTCGAGCAACAGGAGCCGCGCTTCGGGCACGGGCCAATCCATGATGGTGGAGGCATGGGAGGCCACGTACAACGCTTTGCGCCCTGAGCGCGGCAGCGTGCGAATGAGCGGGTGCACGGCACCCTTCAAGGTGTCTTGCTCTTTCTCCGAGAACTCGAATCCCAAGGTCTGGCGCGAGTAAGCAATGGAATGATGCACACGCAGGCCTCCCAGGCGCACCTTCATTTCATCGGTCAGCGCATCGTAGGCCGCGCGCATATCGGCGAACTCCGTATCAGCATCCACCGGGGGAACTACGACCGAGAACAACATGGAGTAGCGGCCCGGAGGATCCTGGAAGGAGGCATCCGTATGCCACAGCCGGTTGCCCAAAGAGTACATGCGGCGCCGGTCATTC
>JBKKAO010000175.1:0-3042 GCA_046714645.1 Burkholderiales bacterium
TGAAGTTCACGTCCCCCTGGCGGAAGAGGGTCACGTCTTTGTGGCGGTGCTTGGCCACCGCCATGAAGCCCATGCGCTCGAACACCGCAGCCAAGCCTCTGGGGTTTAGGGTTGCGTATTCGACAAACTCGAATCCGTCGGTCTGCATGGGGTTGTCCGAATGGGCGGTCATGGTTGTCTCGGTTGAAACGGGAAGCTTGCTATCGTACAAGGAAGTCGTCAGCGTGACCTTGGAGAAGCGCGGCAAGATGGCGGGAGAGGCCTTCGGCAAAGCCGTGATGCCTGGTATGGACTACCTGTTGCGGGCGCACGTGCAAGATCTGGAGCATTTCACCCGCTTCATGATGGAGCGTGATCGACGTCAAGTCCACCTTCGTACTGGAGACGATCAAGGACACGACGGCGTTGCCGCTGAGCTATGGCAAGTGACAGGGAAGGAAAACGGCTTTCGGCGCCAAATCTATCAAAGCTTGTTACCGGTGATGTGGAAGCACCATTTATGCGGCGCGCTTGATGGCCTTTCGCAGTAATTCCTCTGGCACACCTTGATCTCGAAGCTGAGCCAGCACTTTGTCGAGTTGCGGCGCGTCGTACTTCTCCATATCCTCTCGGAGGCCGCTGCCAACGTAGGCGCGAATGAGTGCCTGATAGCCTCTGATGCTTTTCATCGGCGCGATGCGTTTAAGATCTTCGACGACATCCGCTGGCATGCGTAATGTCACGGCGACCATCGGCCGGTTCGGAGCCAGACGCTTACGAATGGTATCCAGTTTCATAGGTTTCCCTCTCTGCTTGAGTAGCGGGCCATGCGGAGATCCTGTATCCACCGCGTGATTTTGACAGCCTATATTTACGTTGTAAATATATGTCTTAGTCTCCCTAGCAGGATCGACGGCGTGGGAAGGAGACTAGAATCCGCCTGCCGCGGTGCAGTGGTCATATTCGATTAGGAGGGACAAGATGCGACTCGGCGTACCAGAGTGGAACAAAGTGTCTCCGATGATTCGGTCATTAGTTGCATTCGTATTTCTAGGCGTGCTCTACACACCCCTCATCGCCGCCGAGAGTACGCGCCCTCTGCCGAAGATTGGAGAATTGTGGTCGGGTGAGGCATCCGGCATGAACCCCTATCGCCGGCCGTATTTTGAGGAGATGCAAAAGCTCGGCTGGATCGATGGAAAGACCGCGCACTTCCTCGTGCGCTATGACAATGGCGACCCGAGCCAGCTTCCCACGCTGGCCGCCGAACTGGTGTCACTAGGTGCCGATGTCCTTGCCGTATCGGACTTGGCTCTGCCCGCCGCACGCCAGGCAACCTCCCGGGTGCCCATTGTTGCAATGGATATGTACGACCCCATTGAAGAAGGCGTGACCGCTAGCCTGGCGCGGCCAGCCGGGAACGTTACCGGCGTATCTTGGCAATCAATCGACACCGCCGCCAAGCGGCTGGAGATAGCTATGGAACTCGTGCCAGGTCTTAAGCGCGTCGCACTCCTCACTGCGGCCAATGATCTGGGCGCGACGATCGAAACGAAGGGGCTGCGCGCGACCGCCCGTCAAGTAGGCGTGGATCTTCGCGTCTTCGAAGCGCGCGACGCGAGCGATTTTCCAAAAGCGTTTGCAGCGATGCGACGCGCCAAAATTCAGGCGCTAATCGTATCGACCAACGCCTTAACGATCGTCAACATCGATGTGATCGTGCGCTTCGCGTCCGACAAGCGTCTTCCTACGATCAGCGAAGCGCCCCATTTTGCCGACGCTGGATTCTTGGTGACCTACGGCCCGGAATTATCGTCAACCTATAAGCGTGCCGCGGGTCTGGTGGACCGGATCCTGAGGGGTGCCAAGCCCTCGGAGTTGCCCTTCGAGCAACCGACCAAGTTCGATGTGGTGGTCAATCTCAAGACTGCAAAGCACCTCAAGATCAAGATACCGGAAACAGTCATGGTGCGCGCGACCCGGATTATTCGCTAAGCCCAAGAAACCGCTCGGGTTAAGATAGCTCTCATCTGCCATCCTTCGAGGACCTCATGGGGTTGTCACGGGTTCGAGCGCTTTCCCGTCTTGGATTTCTGATGGCCGCGGCCGCCTCCGCCGCGAGCTTCGGTGCGAGCGTGGAGTTCTTCTCCCCGCAAGGCGAAATCAAAGGCGTACGCCAAGTGACCGCGCGCTTCAGCGAGCCCATGGTGCCCTTCGGCGATCCGCGCTTGGTCGAGCCCTTTTATATCGATTGTGTGGAAAAGGGGAGCGGGCGCTGGGCGGATCCCAAGAATTGGGTGTTCGATTTCGAGCACGACCTGCCGGCGGGCGTGCGCTGTCACTTCTCTGTCAAGGCAGGCGTGACCACCGATGCGGGGGCACCGGTCGAAGCGGCACGGTTCGAGTTCACCACGGGCGGTCCCGCCATCCTTGAGCACCTGCCCTATGAAGGCAACCAGATCGACGAGGAGCAGGCCTTCGTCTTGGGGCTGGATACCCATGCCACGATCGAGTCCGTGCTGGCCAACACCTGGTGCGACGTCAAGGGCATCAGGGAAAAAATCGGCGTCAAGCTGATTGAAGGCAAGGACCGCGAGGCCATCCTCGACGGGCGTGCGGAGTTCCTCAAGCGCTTTCAGCGCCTGTTCATGAGCGGATCGCGGATGGATCGCATGCTCAAAAGTAAGGATGGCGAGGACGATCTGCCCGTGGTGGTCTTGCAGTGCAAACGGCGCTTTCCCAATGGCGCGGAAGTGAAGCTGGTGTGGGGCAAGGGCATCGCTTCCCGGTCCGGTGTGCCCACCAGCCAGGAGCAATCGCTGGGGTTTACCGTGCGTCCCGAGTTTCGCGCGAATTTCAGCTGCGAGCGCGTGAATGCCAAGGCGGGGTGTTTGCCCATCGCACCCATGCGCCTGTCCTTCACGGCGCCGGTCGCGCGTAAGCAAGTGCAGCTTGTCACCTTGAAGGACATGGCTAATCGCGCGTTCAAACCGGTGCTGCCGGATGTGAGCGACCCCGGAGATTTCGTGGAGAGCGTGAGCTTCAACGCTCCCTTCCCCGAGC
>JBKKAO010000176.1:0-2981 GCA_046714645.1 Burkholderiales bacterium
TTTCTGTACCGGGGACAAGTGGACAAGGCCGTGGAATATATCCAACGCGCCATCGAAATGGGGCCGACGCCAGCGGACAGGGCTTGGGCGCAAATCTGCCTGGGCTGGGCGTTATGCCAACGCTCGCCTGAAAGTTCGATTCCATTGCAGGAGTCGTTGGCTGCGGTATTTCAAGGAGCCGGCCAGGTAGGGAGTATCGCCTGGAACGGGGTGTCACTAGGCCAAGCCTACTGGCGCACCGGCAGGCGGCAGGATGCGTTGCGGACTCTCCATCACGTCGTGGAAATCTCGAACCACAGCGGCATGAAACATTGGGAGGGATACGCCCACCGCTTGCTGGGAGAAATGGACCTCGAACAAGACAACACCGATGCGCTCAAATCAGCGCAGAGCCGCTTCGAAAAAGCGCGATCGTTATTCGAACTCTGCGGTGCCGAACCCGATCTCGCGAGAACCTACACAGGACTTGGTCAAATATTGATACGCGAGGGCAAAACCATCGAAGCGCGCGGCCAACTCACCAAAGCACTGGAGATTTTCGAACGGCTTGGCATGGTCGGCGAGCCGGAACGGGTGCGTAGGTTGATCGAGGAGATACCCGAGCCTTGATCCGCCGTAGATACTATGACAGTCGAAGGGGGTTAGGTGAGTCGGTTGCAAAGAGTCCTTAAGATAAGGGTGCGGTAATAACTCACATTAAGGAGACAAAGCAATGCAGTAATACGGATTCTTTTGCAACGTAGCACTTGACAACGGACTCGTCATAGAAGGGTGGGTTACGGCGCGAAGAAGCCGCGCCTAACCCACCCTTCGACCCCTCTCATGTAGAAGGACTATGCTAAAACTCGGATACAAGGCCTCCGCCGAACAGTTCTCGCCGAAGCAACTTCTGGAGTTCGCCTGCCTGGCCGAAGAACTCGGCTTCGACTCCGTATTCATCAGCGATCATTTCCAACCTTGGCGGCACACGGGAGGTCACGCGCCGTTTTCTCTCGTATGGCTGGGCGCTTTGGGCGCGCGCACGTCGCGCATCGTGATGGGCACCAGCGTACTCACGCCCACGTTTCGCTACCACCCCTCCGTGGTGGCCCAAGCCTTCGGCACCTTGGGCGAAATGTTTCCCGGCCGCGTCGTGCTCGGCGCAGGCACCGGCGAATCGCTCAATGAAACGCCCTCGAGCGGCATGGTGTGGCCGGAGCAAAAGGAGCGCACCGCGCGCTTTCGCGAAGCCATCGCGCTCATCCAGCAATTGTGGCGCGAGGAGCGTGTTTCCTTTCGCGGCCAGTACTACCGCACGGAAAACGCCACCATTTACAACCGTCCGGAGGATCCCGTGCCCATCTATGTCGCGGCGGCGGGGCCGGTGCTCGCGAAGTTCGCGGGTGAGCACGCGCAAGGATTCATCTGTACCAGCGGCAAGCCGCCGGGGCTTTATAGCGAAACCCTCATGCCCAGCTTGAAGACTGGTCTTGCCAACGCGGGCCGCGCGCAGGACGACATCGATCGCATGATCGAGATGAAGGTGTCTTTCGATACCGAGCACCATCGGGCGCTGCACGACACCCGGCACTGGGGCGCGCTGGCGCTCTCGCCGGAGGAGAAGATGAACGTGGAGGACCCAATGGAAATGGAACGGCTGGCCGACGCCCTGCCCATCGAGCGCGCCGCCAAGCGCTGGATCGTGTCCACGGACCCGGAGGAGCACGTCGAGAGCATCCGGCCCTATATCGAGCTCGGTTTCAATCACCTCGTGTTCCACGCGCCGGGGCCGGATCAAGAGCGTTTTCTTCGCTTGTATTCGCAGCGTGTGCTGCCATTGCTGCGTGAACGATTCGGTTAGGGTGCGATCGGCCGGACTCACCCTGAGGGCACTGGAAGGCATCGGAGAGGTTCGTCCCGGCCAAGCTCTCGAGGACGTACTCGAGGAAGCGCTCGAACGCAATCGAATCACGCTCGCGAAGCATGATGTGGTGGCCGTGTGCCAGAAGGTAGTGTCGAAGTCCGAAGACCGCTACGTGGATCTCGCTGGCGTCGAACCCAGCCCCATGGCCTTGGAACTGGCGGCGAAGTGCGGCAAGGATTCGCGTTACGTGGAAGTGGTGCTGCGCGAGGCCACCGATGTGGTGCGCTGTGTGAAGGACGTGCTGATCGTGCGGCACCGGCTGGGTTTCGTCGTGGCCAATGCGGGGGTCGATCAGTCCAATATCGAAGGGGGCGAGCAGCGTGTTTTGCTTCTGCCCGAAGACCCAGACCGCAGCGCGTCGCGCTTGCGTGAAGCAATCGCGAGACGTCTGGGGACCGAGGTGGGCGTCATCATCACCGACAGCTTTGGGCGGGCATGGCGCTTGGGGGTGTGCGGAGTGTGCATTGGCTGTGCAGGCCTGATCCCCTTGGCGGACCAGCGCGGGCAGCCTGACCGGTTCGGCCGCGCGCTTCGCATCACGCAAGTGGCCACCGCGGACCAAATCGCCAGCGCGGCCACGCTCGTCATGGGAGAGGGCAGCGAAGGCTTGCCCATCGTGATAGTGTCCGGTGTGACGCCCAAGGCATTCGAGGGAACGGCCCCGGCCAGCGCGTTGATTCGGCCCGGGCGCGAGGATTTGTTTAGCTAGGAGGAGGCATGAGCACGACTGCGGATAAATTGAGCATCAACGGCCAACGACTATGGGATTCGCTCATGGAATTGGCCAAGATCGGCGCCACGCCCAAGGGCGGCGTATGCCGCTTGGCGCTCACCGATCTGGATAAACAAGGCCGTGATCTGGTCGTATCTTGGGCCAAAACGGCGGGGCTGCAGATCACCATCGATAAGATCGGCAACTGCTTCATGCGCCGTCCGGGCCGCGACCCCAGCAAAGCGCCCGTCTGCATGGGCAGCCACATCGACACCCAACCCACGGGCGGCAAGTTCGACGGTAACTACGGGGTGCTAGCGGGGCTTGAGGTGATGCGCGCCTTGAATGACCGCAAGGTGCAAACGC
>JBKKAO010000177.1:0-7708 GCA_046714645.1 Burkholderiales bacterium
CACTGGATCACCTCATCCGTGAACGAAGATCCGGCAATACTACTGCTACCAGAGTGAACCCGTGTACGACCGCTCATGGCCCGTTCAGCGACCTCCAAATCTGAACGCGAGCGGTTTGATCGTCGACGGTCGCAGTACGACCCCGACCTGCCCCACGACCCTGGCTTCCAGTTTTCTCCATTGCAGCCATTTGCGATCCAGGCGCGAGCGATGCTAGCTAGGCGAGTCGTGGGGCGCGCCCCGCCACGAGCGGTATTACTTTGCCTGAAGATAGTGTTGCGCCTCTTCTCCTGTATAGGCGCGAGCCGGTCCTACACTAAGCGTGGCGCCACCCCCGCCTGCTGGTCCAAACCCGTGTGGTGCTTCACGGCAGGAAACGCGCTCAGCGGGGCGATGTTGCCGTTGAGGCGTGATGTCGAGTAACGGCCGCCAAACAGCAGCAATGTTCCCGTTGACGACACTCGAATTAAACCTCGGCGAGCCTCGATATCGGCGAATTGCGCGGTTATCCTCCCTATACGCCTGATAGTCGCTCACCTCTCATGTTATTTACTAAGAAAGCGTAGCGATCCGAACCCGTTCCGAGACCAAGCAAGCGAGGCGAATATGCCTGCCAAGGCTGACATAGGGCTTACCTGCGTACATAGGCTTTTTGAGCAACAGGTTGCGCATACTCCGCATGCGCCCGCGGTCGCGTTTGAAGGCGAAACGTTGAGCTTCATGGAGCTGAACGCGCGAGCTGATCGCCTTGCGGATGTACTCCAGGCGTACGGCATCGGACCTGAGGAGCGGGTAGCCCTATTTGTCGAGCGTTCCCTTGATTTGGCAGTCGCAGTTCTCGGTGTCCTCAAGGCCGGGGGTGCGTACGTGCCACTCGATCCCGAGCAGCCCAGCCGGAGGCAGGCTTTCATTCTTGAAGACTCCCAGCCACTAGTCATCGTGACGCAAAGCGATCTCAGAACTCAGTTACCCACACACCAGGCGAAAGTGATATGCGTGGACAGCTACGGTGCGGAGCCGACGCGCAGCGGCAATGGGAGTACAAACGCTAACGTCGGCCCGGGCAATCTCGCCTACGTCCTGTACACGTCCGGCAGCACGGGCAGACCGAAGGGGGTTGCCATTGAGCATCGTCAGCTACTGAGTTATTTATACAGCGCGGCCGAATGCTACCAACTCCACGACAGCGCTTCGTACGCGATGGTTCAGACCATCGCCGTGGATACGTCCATCACAAGCATGTATTCACCGTGGCTAAGCGGCGGGTGTCTTCATGTCCTATCCCGGGAATGCTCCTTAGACCCGCAGCGTCTGGCAGACTACTGCCGACATGAGCCGATCGACTGTCTTAAGATTGCGCCCTCTCATCTCGCCGTGCTTCTGGAATCATCCTGTGGTGTGGATCTTCTGCCGCACAAACATCTGATCCTGGGAGGGGAGCCGCCGACCTGGGATCTCATCGAGCGCATACAAAGCCTGAGACCCGAGTGCGCCATTATCAACGAATACGGTCCCACGGAAACCACCGTGGGTGTAATCGCCTGCCATCTCAACACCACCGATCGCCCATCCACCACGCCACCAATCGGCTTGCCGATCGGCGACACAGTAGCTCACATACTCGACGATTGCCTGCAGCCGGTGCACGAAGGCAACCACGGCGAGTTGTTCATCGGCGGGAATCAGTTGGCGCGCGGATACTTCAAACAGCCGGAACTCACCGCACGCGCGTTCATCGCCAATCCGTTCAGTACCGCCGGGCACACTCGTCTTTACCGGACCGGCGATCTGGTGCGCCGGTTGCCTGACGGTAATCTGGAATTCCTTGGCCGGAGAGACCGGCAGATCAAGATTCGCGGATTCCGCGTCGAGCTCGGTGAAGTCGAAGGTGTACTCAGCGAGCATGGTGCGGTTTGCCAGGCAGTTGTCGAACCCTATACAGATCCAGCGGGTCGGACCCGTTTGGTCGCCTACGTGGTTGCGCAGTCTGATCACGCCCCCCCGGCGGCGCGACTGTTGCGGTACCTGGGCCAACGACTGCCGGCGCACATGGTACCGTCGAGCGTTGTTTTTCTGGACGCCTTGCCGCTGTTGTCGCAAGGCAAGGTCGACCGGAACGCGTTACCGCTCCCGGAAGATCGGCGCGCTTACCGTACTAAGGATCTGACTCCGGCGCGGACTCCCCGCGAGACCACACTACTGGAGATATGGCAAGAGACGCTCGCAGTCCTGCCGATCGGGATCAATGAGAATTTTTTCGACCTCGGGGGCGATTCGTTACTGGCGGTAAAGCTGCTGATGAAGATACGCCAGACATTTGACCGCGATGTGTCGATTCTCTCCTTGTTTGACTCTCCAACCGTGGAACGACTAGCGAAGGTACTGGATACCGAAACTCACGTCACCCCCACGGGCGAACTGGCGCCAATCGTCTCGGTGCCTCGGGACCGCGACCTTCCGTTATCCTACTGTCAGGAGCGAGTATGGTTTATCCATCAGACCAATCCGGAGACCGTCGCCTACAGCTACGGGACGAAGCTATGCTTCGAAGGCGAGCTGAACGTCCAGGCCTTGGAGAAGAGTCTGACCGAAGAGGTTCGCCGTCACGAGATCTACCGAACCAGCTTCCACGACTCGCCGACTGGCCCGGTGCAGCGGGTTCATCCAGCGGGGCCGGTCGACTTGCCGATTGTCGACCTACGGACCTTGCCAGACGTGGCTCGGCAGGAAGAGGCTGAACGGCACGTCGATCGTTTAGTCAAGCTGCCGTTCGACCTCGGTCATAGCTCGCTAGTTCGATGGACGCTGTTGCGGCTCGATGCCCATACGCACTGGCTGATCCATGTGGAAAATCATTTAGTGCACGACGGCTGGTCTACCGATTTGTTTATCCAGGAGCTGGTAGACATCTACAGCGCATTCTCCAGGAACAGACCCTCACCACTGGTGGCCCCCCCCATTCAGTACGGTGATTTCGCTTGTTGGGAACGCGTGTGGATTCAAAGCCTGGAGGCCGATCGCCAGCGGGATTTTTGGAAGAACACACTGGCCGGATGCCAGCTCGAACTGCCGCTTCCGGTCGTACGGCGTAGGCCGAAATGGCAGACCTACCGGGGACAGCGTCATATCATCCGGATCAACGACTCGACCTGGCAACAACTGTGCGCCATGGCAAGGCGCGAAGGGTCGACGGCCTTCATGGCGATGTTGGCTGTTTTTTATGTCCTACTCCATCGCTACACCGGGCAAACCGATATCAACGTGGGCACCGGGGTCGCCAACCGGCGGCGGCCCGAGGTCGAGAACGTCCTCGGCATGTTTATCAACAACCTCGTGCTGCGCCTGAACCTTGTTGGGAATCCCAGCTTCCATGCGCTGCTTCGAACGGTGCGCGAGGTCGTCCTGCAGGCCTTCGACCACCAGGAGCTGCCATTCAATCACGTGGTGGACATGGTAGGTGTGCGGCCGGATCTGAGTCGTAATCCGCTGTACCAGGTGATGTTCAGTTTTCATGACACGCCGATGCCGGATCTGAGCGTCCCCGAAATGCGGGTCACCATGGAGCCGTCCCTGGACACCGCCACCAGCAAATTCGATCTAGGCGTGATTGTCTACCCGGCCGCAATCCAGAATATCGAGGCAGACCTCCCCGCAACGGAAGGCCCCACATGGATGATCTGGGAGTACAACGACGAGCTGTTTGACGCCGCGACGATTGAACGCATGGCAGGTCATTTCCTGACGCTCATCGATCAGGCCATCGCAGCGCCCACCCGGCCGATGGCCGAGCTCACCGCATTGACTGGGGACGAACGCAAACAACTGCTGGAGGAGTGGAACCAAACCCAAACCGCGTATATGGACAGCAGCTGCGTTCATGAGTTGTTTGAAGCGCAGGTGGTACGCACTCCGCACGCGGTGGCGCTGGTGTTCGACGGCGGACAACTGACCTATCGAGAATTGAATATTCGCGCGAATCAACTGGCTGATTACCTGCGCCGTCTCGGTCTCGAGCCGGAAACACCTGTGGGTTTGTGCGTAGAGCGGTCGCCGGAAATGGTAGTTGGGATATTTGCGATTCTAAAGGCGGGCGGTACGTACGTGCCGCTGGATCCGGCGTATCCACAGGAGCGGTTGGCATTCATGTTGATGAATGCCCGGATAGGCATTGTTCTAACGCAGTATCCGTTGCTTGACCGTCTGCCGGACACCGAGACTCAAGTCGTTTGTCTGGATCGGGACTGGAGCATGATCAGCGCGCATTCCGCGGACAATGCCACGAACGGCGCGGCGCTCGAGAATATCGCGTATGTTATCTACACCTCCGGATCCACGGGACAACCGAAAGGGGTGGCTGTTTCACATTCCGCCATCGGCCGCAATTGCCGAATCATGGCGGACCATTATGGGCTTCGTCCTGAAGATCGTGTGCTGCAGTTTTCCCGTTTCGGTTTCGATCAATCACTCGATCAAATACTGCTCCCGCTCTCCTGTGGTGCCGGCATTTTTCTGCCCGACGACGGTGTTCTCGATCCGATCCGGTTGGCCGATATGTTGTCCCGCTACGAAATCACCGTCTTAAATCTTCCTCCTGCCTACTGGCGGCAATGGATACAAACCCTGACCGATCAGGGCGAGCATAGCTACGCTTCCGATTTGCGGCTGGTCATTGTGGGTGGTGACGCCATGCCCTCTGATGGCGTACGCATGTGGAAGGATCTGAGCATTAGCCGATCAGCAGAGCTTCTGAATGCTTACGGGCCGACAGAGGCAACCATTACGACAACAACCTATCGGGTGAGCGACATCCCGCAGTCGGACTTCGTCCCGATTGGTCGTCCCATTCCAGGGCGCTCGGTCTACATCCTGGATCGCCATCTTCAGCCTGTGCCGGTCGGTGCTGCGGGAGAGCTGCACGTCGGTGGCACACTTCTGGCGCGTGGGTATTTCAATCGTCCTGAGTTGACCGCTGAGAAGTTTATTCCGGATCCGTTCTGTGATGAACCGGGTGCGCGCCTGTACAAGACCGGGGATCTTGCCAGATACCGGCCTGATGGCAACATCGAGTTCCTGGGGAGGATAGACCATCAGGTCAAGATCCGTGGTTTTCGGAACGAACTGGGCGAGATTGAAGCAGTGCTCGCACAACACCACGCGGTATCCGAGGCCGTGGTCAACGTGGATGAACCCGTCCCGGGCGACAAGCGCTTGACGGCCTACGTTGTTGCCGGATCAGAACCGTTCCCGCGCGGCGAGCTGCGACGTTTTGTCAAGCAGAAGCTCCCCGACTACATGGTGCCTTCTGCCTTCGTGCAACTGCAAGCCATGCCGTTGACGCCCGCAGGCAAGGTGGACCGGCGTGCCCTGCGCGCTCCGGATGTGGGCCGTATCGACCCGGAGGACGGCTTCGTCGCGCCGCGCACGTCACTTGAGAAGACGCTCACGGACATTTGGGCCGACGTTCTGGGAAGAAAAAAAGTCGGTATCCATGAAAGCTTCTTCGAGTTGGGCGGACACTCGATCCACGCAATGCAACTCATCTCCCGGACGCGCAAAATCTGCTCTGTGGACCTTCCGATACGCACGATCTTCGAATCACCCACCGTGGCCGAATTGGCTCGTGCAATGGAACTGATTGATGCGGCCGGCGCCGAATTGAGCCATGGTACCGGCGCCACAATGAGCCAGTTATCAAGACGCAAACACCGACAGCGGCGCGGCTGCTAACCCGCCGCACTGGCCCACCGAAAGATCGGCAGAGATCTCGCAAATGGCTCGACTCGGCGCCGGCGGCGACCACCCATCGCTTCCTGCATGCGGAGTGCTGCATATATCGCCCGCTGGGGATGATCTTTATGCGCCAGCGGCGCACCGAAAAACGCAAAAATGCCATCGCCCAACGCCTGCGCCACATAGCCGTCGTAATAATGCACAGCGTCCATCATCAACTGCAGCGCGGGATCGATGATTGCCCGGACCGCTTCCGGATCAAATCCTTCAATCAGCGCCGTCGAGCCTTTGAGATCGGCAAACAATGCCGTGATGGTCTTCCGCTCGCCGTCAGCTGCGCCCAGTGCTTCCAGCGCGGTCTGCTCGGCCCAGATGCGTTCGGCGAGTTGCGCAGGGGTGTAATCGGCTACTCGGCGGGATGCTGGCTCGCTCGATGTGGCTGTACCGGCCACCGGCGCCCCACATTCAGGGCAGAACTTCGCCTCGCCATCAATGACGGTGTTGCAGGAGGAACAGGCGCGGGCGAGCTTGGCTCCGCATTGCTGACAGAATTTCGCGCTGAGTGCGTTGTCGCGCTGACAAGCGGGGCATTTCGTTAGGCCTATTCTAGAGGAACCCACGCGCTCCTCGGTTAGAACGTCCCGGTTCGGGCAGGACCGTCCTTGCGCTCGGCCGTCATGGGTCCTCGCGCCGCAACCCTGTCAGCAGACAGCGTAAATTGACCCCCTGAAAAGCGCCAAAATTCCGATGGCGGAACATGCGCTGCTAGGGCAAGGACTGCCCCTGAGCCAGGGGAAGTTTCTCGCGTTCGCGGTTAGCCGATCCCTTCGATAACGCGCACATCACGCTTAGCGGTATTGCCGAGTGCCTTGAGCGCGGTCTGATAGGCCGGACTGTCGTGCGCCGCGATGACCTGCGCGACGCTATCAAACTCGATAATTACGGTGCGTTGGTCGAGCCCAGCCTCGTAGATCTTGGCCGGCTTACCGCGGGCCAAGTAGCGACCGCCGGCGCCCTGTATCGCAGGAAGCGCGAGCTTCGCATACTCCTGTAGTGCTTTTTCGTCAGAAGCGGAGTGGTAGCAGAGAACCAAATATGCCTTGGCCATGATCTCCTCCTGGGATTCTGGTTGCTGTGGCAGGTTCGCGCGCTATGCCCAAAATCGTGGCACTGCGGGCCAGCTAACGTTCCGATTGTGCCGCACGGTGCAAGGTGCAGAATGACGTGCCCCCGATTTAGCACGGAATCGAAGTGGAGTCCGGGGTTCGGTCCGCTCCAGCGCCTGGTTAGGCGTCGCGTCGTCAAGGTAGACCTGGTCGGGCTACTCGAGCCTGACCGGATCACCGCGGCGGATCGCGCCGCCCCGCAGCACCGCGGCATAGACACCGACGCTCACCTCATTGTGCTGGGCCGCCGTGCGCAGGATCCGCGGATCCCTGGGGAGATCCCCCTGCGGCAGAGTCGTCATCACACAACGGGGGCAGGGGCCTGTGATGCTCAGCCGAACCTCATCGCCGATGGCGAGCGTGTGGCCGATCCAGGCATTTTCAACGAAGTTCTTCTCGCCCGAGGCAGGCTCCACCACGATGTTTGGACGAAACCGCCGGACCTCGAAGCGCCCCTGCGGATAGAGTTCCCGGAGCCGATCGATCGTGCCCGTTGTCAGGACATGGACGACGGCAAGATCGAAGAACGTGCCAGTCGGCATGGCCTCGTTGGTAACTGTTTCCCTGTGGGCGAGGCCATCCATATCCGGCCAGTACTCTTCGAGGCTGGGGTCTTGGGGCGCCGTTGTCGCAAGTGTCACCTCGCGGCCGAGCACGCTCGACAGGATTTGGTTGAGATCGCGCTGCTCGCTGGTGACGATGGTGCCGTCCGGGAGCGTGATCCGGGCTGGAGGAATCTTCTCGCCGACGCGTGGGGGCTCGGCTAAGGCGGCCCGGAAATCGAAGAGCCTTCCCCACTTCCGGGGGTTCTT
>JBKKAO010000178.1:0-3695 GCA_046714645.1 Burkholderiales bacterium
GCTAGATTCGGCGTTTCCCCCACCGCGAGTTTGGGTACCGAGGCGTCGCCCGCGCCGGTCTCGCCCACCACGACTGTGCCGGTGGCGATGCCGATGCGGACTTGCAACTTGGCGCCCGCCCCTACAATTCTCGACATAGCCTGAACGATTTCAAGGGCCGAACGCACGGCGCGCTCCGCATCGTCCTCATGGGCGCGCGGAAACCCAAAGTACACCATCAATCCATCGCCCAGATACTGGGCGACATGGCCGTCGTATTTCTCAAGCACGCCACGCCAGGCCTGCTGGTAGGTCTGCATCAATTCGCGCAATGGTTCGGGGTCCAGCCGTTGCGACAACTGGGTCGACCCGACTAGGTCACAGAACAGAATCGTGAGTTGGCGGCGTTCGGCCTGAGTGGAATGCGCGAACGCTTGACTTGTCGGCGCATCGGTCGCGGAGTTTGGACGTGGCCGAGACGACAATGCTTCGATCGCGGATTTGATTTTGAGCCGCGGCCCAAGGGGCAACCCCAGCTCTTTCAGGTCCGGATCGCCCATGAGCCGGATAGACTCGATATCAATGCGCTCGCGCTCGAATGTAGCGGCATACTCCTCAAGGGAAAGACTTCGTAACCAGTCCCGGACGTTCACCGTCGTTTCTCCATGAAGCAACGTGAGGATTGTAGCGATTCAGCCAACGAGGCATTGATGTCGCTTCACATGGTCAACCTCGTACTTGTCACTGGCGGGGTAAACTGCCCGGCCAATCACTACGGGACCTTAAGAATGCCGCGTTCAACCACAAGCTTGCCAATCATGTCTTCCGCCATCCTGGGCTTCTTGGCCGCGCTAGCGACCATGCCGATGGCCCGCGCCGAGGAGGCGAGCATCATTTGGGAGCGGGAAAGGTGCGAATACGTGCTGATCAAGAAAGCCGATGGCTACGGGCTCATCATGCAATTCAGCGCGGAACGGCTTAAACCCGACGACGTCATCGAGAGCGAGTTCCAACACTCCGTGAACTCCGGGAAGCAGTTCACCAACAAGCGTACGGGCGAAACAGGAATGCTGAGGGGCGTCAAATTCGGCTTGACACGAAGTCAAGCCTTGAAGTCCTTCCCGAAATCCTGCAAAGCGCCGGCTGAGTAGCCGGGCATTGCGCAAAGTCCTGCCCATGGGCAGGACTCCTTCCGGATTACGCGCTTTCGCGGGAACTCGGCTCCGAGCCCGCGCTGGCCGCATCGTCCTTGGCAACGTTCTTACTTCTGAACGTGCCGTTGCGGCGGCCTTGGTAACACGCCTCGCACATAGGGGTTGTGCGCTTGTTGCCGGCCAACCTAAATTTGCCTTCCTTGTAGCCGTTGCAATAGGGACAAAAACGACGTTCCGCTGGAGTTGTTGAGCTAGACAATTTGATCACCCTCTGATGCCTGGGTCGGCATTTTCTCATAACTCGAACCCGATTGTCCCTATCCTGTCGTTTGAGGGGTGTTTAGGGGTCGTAAGGTCACCGGGGCGCCCGGGTTCATAGCGGGAACAATGGCCTTGACGGCCCCTGGGAAATCCTAGATCTCTCAGGCGATCGGAACCTCACTCCTGCAACCGAGACTCCCTTTCCGCCGGTACGGTCTTCGGTGCTGGGGCGCGCCAGGGAGCGTCCGAGCTCATGCGCGCCACGCATGCATTCAAGAAATCCGACTGATGGCTTTGCGGCGTTCTCGGATCATCGAATACGTTCTCGGAGAAGTGCACCAAGAAGCGCTCGTCGTCCTCATCCTGGGCGAACCACCGGTACTCCGGCGGGAATCCCTGGATCGCCATCAAGTCCGCTTGCACCCGGCCCATGAAATCTTGCCGGGTCATGCCGCTGTCCCGGGACATGGCGGCGTGAAGGATGAAATCACTGCCCTCCAAACATTCCTCGAAGGCAGGTGCGTGACCCTGGGCCTTCAACACGAACAGGCCAAGACAGGCCATGAGGATTGCTCTTGCGAATGTCATACCGCCCTCCTGAATGGGGAGGCCGTCGAGGAAGGCCCCCGAGCCGGTCTGACTAGTTATCGGTCAATGCTACGCAAGGCTTAAGTAAAGGGCGTCTCGACCCGGGCCGGAAGCCAACCGGTGCGCCCAGCGAGTGGTTTCTGGCAAGCGATATCGCGTCGCGCAAGCCAGCGTGAATCGCACGGCAGCCCTCAAACTTACCCGGTGGCCAAGGGAGATGTAAAGCGGCCGGACGCCAGCGCGTGTCCGTAGCACGGCTCCGATCACCTCGTTGCCGTCCGTCAAGGCCACGGATGTGCCCTTTTCCGGCCCGAGAACCTCGTGATGGCCGATCAGCCTGCTCTTGGCCACCCCAATCGCAGGAGTATCTGTGAGAACCCCGAGATGACACGCCAAACCGAAGCGGCGCGGATGCGCATAGCCTTGCCCATCGCAGAGCAAGAGATCAGGCGTCGTGGACAGCTTGCGCAGCGCCTTGACCACCACGGGTATCTCGCGGAAAGACAATAGCCCTGGGACATAGGGAAAACGTACCGCTTCCCTGGCCACCCGCGCTTCCACGAACTCTAGACTGGGAAAGGCCAGCACCGCCACCGCGGCGCGAGCCACCCGGCCTTCTTCCTCGAATCCCACATCGATGCCTGCCACCCTGGAAATCTTGCCAAATAGATTTTGGGTCACGACGTGGTCTCGCAACGATCTCTGCATCTCGATCGCCTGTTGAGTGGTCTTGGGCCAAGATCGAAGCGGTGGTATTTTCACGACGAGACCCGGCGGCGGCTATAGGGGACAAAAAGAGTATGACAGTGTAGTAAATTACACGCCCCTCCCCATAGGCCAACCGCTTTCACCGACCATGTCCGGAGTATTCATCAGTTATCGCCGGGATGACAGCGCGGGTCACGCGGGGCGGCTCTTCGACCGTCTGGCCGGTCATTTCGGATCGCATCGCGTCTTTATGGACGTGGACACCATCAAACCCGGAGAGGATTTCGCCGGGGTGATCGATGAGCATATTGCCCGCTGTGACGTGTTGCTGGCACTCATCGGGAATGACTGGCTTTCCACTACCCACGATAGCGGGCAGCGCCGGTTGGACGATCCGGAGGACTTCGTGCGCCTGGAGATCGTCTCGGCGCTCAATCGGGGGATCGTGGTCATCCCCGTGCTGGTGGAGAACATACCGATGCCCGCCGCTAAGATTTTACCCGGCGCCTTGCAACGGCTCGCCCGGCTGCAAGCGCTTGGCCTGGCCAACGCACGCTTTCAGGACGACGCTGAGAAGCTCATCGAAACTATCGAGCGCTATCAAGTCTCCCCCATCGCCCCGATCCTCTCCGGAAACTCCAAGCTGAGGCGTGCAGGCGCCGTTTCCGCGGTGTTGTTTGGGTTGGGCTTGCTTCTGGGCCTCTTGTGGGTCAATAAACCCGCCACCTCTCCTTCCGCCACCAACACTGATCTGTCGGGTAGGTGGATTGCCCAAGTGCTCGTCAAGGACGACAGGCATTACAACTTGGTGTTAGATCTGGAGATGACGGGCAATCGTATTCTGGGCCGCGTGGAATATCCGGCGGGCACCGGCGGTGTCCAGGAGGGACGCATCGAGCGCGACCGCGTGTCCTTCATCACCATCCATCGCCCTCAATTCAGCGACCAAGACGCCACCACCCGGTTCGAAGGACAACTCGTTGACGAGGAACTCGACCTGGTCAT
>JBKKAO010000179.1:0-5349 GCA_046714645.1 Burkholderiales bacterium
TATGCGCAGTGCTTCAATGTCCTCGAAGGATTCGAGGGAGATAAGGACGGCGAGGGACACCGGAATTCAGTAGGCGGGTGGCGGTTCGCCGGCTTGCCCTGGATGCAATCTTGAAGTGAGAGAAAATGTCAGCCAGTGCTCACCTTTGGTATGGCTCAATGCGCTCCCCAATCCACCCATCCTGTGTAGGCAGTAATCAGAACGGCGATTCCGAAAACAATCCGATACCAGGCAAAGGGCTTGAAGTCATGGTTGGCTACGTAGCGAATGAGCCAGCGTATGCACAGGTAGGCCGAGAGGAAGGCGGAGATGAGACCTACCGCGAATACCGGCAGGTCACTTGCCGAGAAGATATCCCGGTGCTTATAGAGATCATAGGCCCCAGCGGCGACCAAGGTGGGCACGGCCAGGAAGAACGAGAACTCGGTCGCGGCCTGGCGCGATAGCCCGAACAGCATGCCGCCGATGATGCTCGCACCCGATCGCGACGTTCCGGGGATGAGGGCGAAGCATTGCGCGAAACCCACCTTCAGGGCATCCAGCCAGGACATGTCGTCTACGGATTCGATGCGGACCGCGCGGGTCTTACCCTCCACCCACAAGATGATGAAGGCGCCCACGATAAAGGCGATGGCCACCGGGACCGGGGCAAACAAGTGACTCTTGATGAACTTGCCCAGCAGCAATCCCATAACCCCTGCCGGTATGAAAGCGATGATGACGTTTCCCGCAAATCGCTGAGCCGAGGACTGCGATGTGAGGCCGCCCAACACTGCGGCGAAGCGGCGCCTATATTCCCATACGACTGCGAGCATGGCGCCGGTTTGAATCACCAGCTCGAAGACCTTCCCCTTGGCATCGTTGAAATCCAGCAGCGCCCCCGCCAGGATCAGGTGGCCCGTGCTGGAGACGGGAAGAAATTCCGTGAGCCCCTCGACGATACCAAGAGCAAGAGCTTTGATTAAGATAAGAAAATCCATAGGACGGGGGTGAAAAGGCGGCGGATTATGGGACGGCGTGGTCAAGGATACCTTCCATGCGTTGTCCAAATGACTTGGCGTTGGATCAACAAGCGTGCCCTACTACTATTGCATGACGAAAGTCTGGCGGAGCACGGCGGCACTTCCGGGATGCGTGACGAAGGTCTCTTGGATTCCGCGTTGGCTCGGCCGCTTAACCTGGCGGCCTACGAATCTCCGAATCACGCTGCGCTGGGGACAACCTACGGATTCGGAATCGCCAAGAATCATCCTTTTGTAGACGGAAACAAGCGCGCAGCATTCCTTTCGGCCGGTCTTTTTCTTTCGCTGAACGGCTTCAGGTTGCAGGTCTCGCCAGCCGAAGCAACCGCCGCCGAACTAGCGGTTGCTTCGGGTGAACGGGACGACGATACCTTTACGCACTGGATCCGCATCCACGCACCTTAAGCCTTGCGATAAATCTCCGCCCCGCCTTTCACGAACTCTACCGCCTTTTCCTGCATTCCGTGAGCAAGCGCTTCCTTCTCGCTCACGCCCTGGCTCTTTGCGTAGTCGCGTACATCCTGGGTGATCTTCATAGAGCAGAAGTGCGGGCCGCACATGGAGCAGAAGTGGGCCAACTTGGCGCCGTGTTGGGGAAGGGTTTCGTCGTGGAAATCCTTGGCCGTATCCGGATCCAGGCCGAGATTGAACTGGTCTTCCCAGCGGAATTCAAAGCGCGCCTTGGATAGGGCATTGTCGCGAATCTGGGCACCCGGGTGTCCCTTAGCCAGATCGGCGGCATGGGCGGCAATTTTGTAGGCCATGATCCCGTCCTTGACGTCTTTTTTGTTGGGCAAGCCCAGATGCTCCTTGGGTGTGACGTAGCACAGCATTGCCGTGCCGTACCAGCCGATCATGGCGGCGCCGATGGCGCTGGTGATGTGGTCGTAACCAGGCGCGATATCGGTGGTGAGCGGTCCCAAGGTATAGAAGGGTGCTTCGTGGCAGTACTTCAGTTGCAGATCCATGTTCTCCTTGATCAGGTGCATGGGTACATGACCAGGGCCCTCGATCATCACCTGGCAATCGTGCTTCCAGGCCACTTGGGTGAGTTCTCCCAAGGTCTTCAACTCCGAGATCTGGGCTTCGTCATTGGCGTCATAGATGGAGCCCGGTCGCAGCCCATCGCCGAGCGAGAAGCTGACGTCGTAGGCCTTCATGATCTCGCAGATATCCTCGAAATGCGTATAGAGGAAGCTCTCCTTGTGGTGAGCGAGGCACCACTTGGCCATGATGGAGCCACCGCGCGAGACGATCCCCGTCATGCGCTTGGCGGTCATGGGGATGTATGGCAGGCGCACACCGGCGTGGATGGTGAAGTAGTCCACTCCCTGCTCGGCCTGCTCGACCAGGGTGTCGCGGAAAATCTCCCAGGTCAGTTCCTCGGCCTTGCCGTCCACTTTCTCCAGCGCTTGATAAATGGGCACGGTGCCGATGGGAACCGGGGAATTGCGGATGATCCACTCGCGGGTTTCATGGATATGCTTGCCGGTGGAAAGATCCATGACCGTATCACCGCCCCAGCGGATGGCCCAGGTCATCTTCTCCACCTCCTCTCCGATGGAGGATCCCAGGGCGGAGTTGCCGATGTTGGCGTTGATCTTCACCAGGAAGTTGCGGCCGATGATCATGGGCTCGCTTTCCGGGTGGTTCATGTTGGCGGGGATGATGGCGCGCCCCCGGGCGACCTCCGCACGAACGAATTCGGGCGTGATCTGCTTGGGTAGGTTGGCGCCGAAACCCTCTCCTGGATGCTGGCGGCCGATGAGATCCGAATACAGTTCCAAGCGCTGATTCTCGCGCAGCGCGATAAATTCCATCTCCGGGGTGATGATGCCCTTCCTGGCGTAGTGCATCTGGGTGACGTTGCGGCCGGGCAACGCGCATTTTGGCTGTCGTTTGAGATTGAAGCGTAACTCGGCCAGTTTCGGGTCGCTCAAGCGCAGGCGGCCGAAAGCGGATGTAGGGGCCGAGAGCTCTTCCGTATCGCCGCGCTCCGCGATCCACGGCGCGCGCAGCGCAGCCAAGCCCGAGCGGATATCCACCTTCGCCGAAGGATCCGTGTACGGACCCGACGTGTCGTAAACGTAGAGGGGCGGATTGGTTTCCTTACCCATGGAAGCGGGCGTGTCCTCTTGGCTGATCTCGCGCATCGGAACGCGTAAATCGGGACGGGAGCCGGTAACGAAGATCTTCCGGGATTTTGGGAAGGGTTGTAGGGCCGCGTCGTCGGCACGTGCCGTTGCGGCTAGAAATTGAGGATTGGCTGACATCGTGGTCGCTCCAGGCAGGTTAATCTTCGGGGAGCGTAAGAGGGGGTATGGACTCTACGCTTCCCTACGGCGGCATGATCCGCATCAGGTTCAAAGGGACTGTCTTACCGGTGAGAGAAACGAGAACGTGCGGAAGTGTTCTAAGCGTTTCGCATCACGGACCCCTAGCAGTGAGATGGAAGCATATCCAATCGTGGGATAATTTGGAACCATAGAATGATCATGGATACTCGCGAAACCTCGGTAATGGACTACGAACAAGCTCGTTTCAACATGGTGGAAAGCCAAGTTCGCACTTGGGAGGTGCTAGACCAGAAAATCTTGAGTTTGTTGTTCAAGGTGAAGCGCGAAGAGTTCGTGCCGGCGGCCTACCGCTCTCTTGCCTTCGTGGATATGGAAATTCCTTTGGGTCATGGCGAGGTCATGTTGGCACCGAAGCTGGAGGCGCGCCTACTGCAAGAAGTGGACGTTCAGCCAAGCGATGCCGTCCTCGAGGTGGGCAGCGGCTCCGGCTATATGACCGCGTTACTGGCGACCCTCGCCGCTAAAGCGCATTCCGTGGAAATTCATCCGGAATTACACCAGATGGCCGTCCGAAATTTGCGTAGGGCGGGCATCGGCAACAGCTCGCTTTACCTCGGAAACGCAGCCGGCGGATGGAAGACCCAGGCGCCCTATGATGTCATCGTACTCACGGGATCGGTTCCTATTCTCTCGGACGAGTTCATGCAGCAGCTCAATGTAGGGGGGCGTTTGATCGCGGTGGTGGGCAAGCCGCCCATCATGACCGCACGCCTGGTGGTCCGCAGGACAGCCGATGCCTTTTCCACCACAGGACTATTTGAGACCAGTATTCCTAGCTTGCGCAACGCCCCGCAGCCCGAATCATTCGTTTTTTAAGGGCGTCTCGAAAACCTTTACCGGAGATCCAATGAGGAAGACCTTCCTTGCCCGTGTTCTTGCCCTTGTGCTGTCATCCATCTTACCGGCCGCCTGGGGCGAGGACTTGCTCAAGATCTATCGCGATGCGACCAAAACCGACGCAGTCTACGCGGCGGTTCGCGCTCAGGTTGAAGCTGCGAAGGAAAGGGTGATTCAAGGCCGGTCGACGCTGCGTCCACAGGTTAATGTGGGGGGAGACGCGAAGTGGAACGACGTCGACGTGAGATCTGAAAACACCGCCCGGATACCGAACAACAAGCAGAGCTTCACCTCGTGGCAGGCAGGCATCGATGCCAGGCAACCGCTCTACCGGCCCCAGAATAATGCAACTTACGAACAAAGTAAGATCGGCCTGAAGCAAGCCGAGGCGCAGCTTGCGCTCTCGGGGCAACAGCTCATGGTGCGTGTTTCGGAGGCTTATTTTGCCGTGCTTTTGGCGCAGGATACCGTGGATTACCTGAAAGCACAGGAAGCCGCCATCTCCGAGCAGCTCGCGCAAGCGAAGCGTAATTTCGAAGTGGGGACAGCCACCATTACGGATACCTACGACGCGCAGGCACGAGCGGATCTCGTCCGCGCACAGCAGGTCCGCGCCAAGAATGATTTCGAGGTCAAGATGCGCGCACTCCAGCAAATCATTGGCCGCTTGCCCGCGAAGCTCTCGGTGCTGGTCGATCCCATCACATTGAGTCTGCCGGAACCCAACGACATCGAGCGCTGGGTCGAGCAGGCCTACAAGAGCAGTTGGGAGGTTTCCGTACAGAAAGCAGTGGTGGAGATAGCGGAGACCGAAATTGCCCGGGCGCGCGGCGCGCAAAAACCCACCGTGGATGCGGTAGGGGGATTAAATTACGACTCCAGCAAGAACGCCAGTTTCGGTGTTGGAACGGATACGAGAGCATTTTCCGTGGGAGTCGAGCTGGCCTATCCGCTGTACACATCGGGAAACCTTAGCGCCAGGGTACGCGAAGCCATTGCTAATCGAACTAAGGCGGAACAAGACTATGAGTCCGCCCGCCGCCAGGTCGCGCAGAGCACACGGGAGGCTTTTCTAGGCGTGGCATCCGGCTTGGCCGAAATTAAGGCGCTGGACCAGGCCCTCGCGTCCAACA
>JBKKAO010000180.1:0-8578 GCA_046714645.1 Burkholderiales bacterium
GCCTCCCGGTGGCAGCGTTCGGCGAACGTGGTATCGCCATGGATGCGTGCGACTTCACTAAACTGGACCAGCACGTGATACAGAAAAAAGCCCAACCAGACGCTCTCGCCTGTGCCGCGCTCCCCTACGAGGTTCATGCCGTCGTTCCAGTCCCCGGAGCCCATCAAGGGCAAGCCGTGCTCGCCGAAACTCAAGCCCTTCAGGATGGCGCGCACGCAATGTTCATAAAGAGTGTCCGCTTGTTCGGACCGGCCGGGTAGGTCGTAATAGGAGTCCGCCTCGGAGCTGACCAGGCGGCCTTCGAGGAAATGGATGGATTCGTCCAGGACACCCCTATCTCCGGTAATCAGAACGTAGCGGCACGCCGCCAGCGGCAGCCAGAGGTAATCATCGGAACAGCGCGTGCGCACGCCGCGGCCCAAGGGCGGATGCCACCAATGCTGGACATCGCCCTCCTGGAACTGGCGGCCCGCGCACAGCAGCAGATGCTCGCGCACCAAGCGCGGCTCGGCATGGATGAGCGCCATGGTGTCTTGCAACTGATCGCGAAAGCCGAATGCGCCACCGGATTGGTAATACCCGCTGCGCGCCCACAGGCGGCATGCCAGGGTCTGGTACAACAGCCAGCCGTTGGTCAGAACGTTAAGCATCGGATCGGGCGTTTCCACCCGCACGGCTCCGAGAGTGCGGTTCCAATGCTGCCACACCCGTTCCAGCGCGCCACGCGCCGCCGCGGTTCCCCGCGAGCTTTGGACGAGTTCTCTGGCCTCGTTGGCGTCTCGCCCGACACCGAGCGTGAAAACGATCTCGCGCTCTTGGCCCGCGGCAAGCTCGAACGGAACCTGAATCGCCGCACAAGGATCCAGCGCGCTTCCCACCTTGCCCGAAAGCCGTTGCCGGGTCATGGCAGCCGGATTCTTCAGCGTGCCGTTGCGGCCGAGGAATTCGGTCCTGTCACCACTCACGCTGCGAGTGGCCTCGCCCGAGTCGAAGAAAGCAACCCGGCCGGGGAATTCGGTGTTGTAGGGATTGCGCGCGAAGAGCGCGCCGCTTTCGGGGTCGGTTTCAGTGATCATGTGCATGACCGATTTCGGCCGCAAATCGCCCAGCACCCACTCCGCGTATCCGGTGGCGGAGAGGCGGCGCGAGTGGCCAGAATCGTTGCGCAGCTTGATGAGCGCGAACTTCACCGGTGCGTCCGGCGCCACGTAAACCCAAACCTCCGAACTGATGCCGCCCTCCGAGTGCTCGAACACGCTATAGCCGAATCCATGGCGGCTGGTGTAGGGCGCCTCCCCGCGGACGGGCAACGGCATCGGCGACCAGAAGTGCCCGCTGTCCTCGTCACGGAGGTAGAAGGCTTCTCCACTGGAATCACTCACCGGGTCGTTGTACCAGGGAGTGAGGCGGAACTCATGGGCATTCTCGCTCCAGGTGTAGGCCAGCCCGCTCTCCGAGATGACAGTGCCGAAGTGCGGGTTCGCCAGAACATTCACCCATGGCGCCGGTGTGACGTGCCCGTGCTCAGTTGTTATGACATACTCGCGCCCATCGGGCGTGAATCCTCCGAGGCCGTTGAAGAAGATCAGATTGCGGCGCGGCAACTCAGCGGTAGCCGGGGACTCGAGACGGTGGATTCTGGTTGGCACCAAGCGCGAGATTCGCTTCTCGACAAAGCTGCGACGGTCGGTCTGGTCCGCCCGCGAGACTCGCCTCTCGATAAAGCCGCTACGATTAATCTGCTCCAAGAGCGCTCCGCGGCTATCGGTGAGAATCGCGCGAGCGACGGTTTGCAGCAGGATGCGGTCCTCGTTCGAAATATGGTTCGCCGGTCTGACGAAGATGCCGCCCGGGCGGTCGATCACGTTGGCTTCGAAGCCCGCGGCAATCAACCCCATGATCTGGTCGTTGAGCTGTTGCCGGTATCCGGTGTGATCTTCGTTCCAGATGACCAGGTCCGCGACCAGCCCTTTCAATCGCCAATAAGCGTGCGCTCGCACGAGTTGGCGTACCAGATCGATATTGGCCGGATCCCCTATCTGCAACAGCACGATGGGCAGGTCACCGGATATGGAATAACCCCATAGGCCTGATTGTCCGCGGTGATTCTGCATGAGGATGGATGCGTCGGCACGCAAGGCGGAAGTCGCGTAGATGACCGAGCCGGCAAGGCGTGCGTAGAGTTGCGCTTCGGCCTCGGTGGCGTTGATCTGCTGCAGGATTGCCTGGCTGTGCGTCCACGCGAGATCGAAGACGCGGTCCGCGAGACGCCGGTCATGGTATTTTTCGACGAGGCTCAAGGCCGCGTCGCGGGTTTCGCCGATGCCGGAGACCATGTTAATCGTCGCTGACTGTTCCGCCTCGAGCGTGATCCGGTAGCGGATGGCAACGATCGGATCGAGCACCGAGCCCTCGGTGCCCGAGAGCGCCGCGGAATCGCTCATCGCCTGTGGCTCGGCAACGGTATTGCCCCGCCCGATGAAATGCATGCGGTCGGTTTCATAGGAGATGACTTCGATCTTCGCGCCGTGCACCGCCATCAGGTGCAGCATCCACGGCGCGGGCTCCTCCTGGGAGCGGGGCCGCCGGGTGCACAGAATGGCCTGCCGCGCCCGGATGATCTCGGTTTGAACGAAGAGGTTGCTAAAGGCCGGATGCAAAGAGTCTGAAGCAGGCGATGCGAGCACGACTTCCGCGTAACTCGTTACCTCGATCACTCTGGACACGCGTGAGCGGTTGGTGATGCTGATCCGGCGCAACTCGACGTCATCCTCCGGCGAAACGGCGATCTCGGTATGCGTATCGAGATCGAAGTCGGTGCGGCGGAATTCCGCTCGCGCCTCCGAGAAAATTGCTTCGTATTTGTCCGCCCGCTTGAGCGTTGGCTGATGCGCGGTGGACCACACCTTCCCGCTCGTCACATCGCGGACGTAGCAGAAGGTGCCCCAATTGTCGCGGGTACCGTCCTCTCGCCAGCGCGTGACGGCGATGTCTTTCCAGCGGCTGTAACCCCCGCCTGCGTGGGTGACCATCACGTGGTATCTGCCGTTGGACAAGAGCTGGACTTCGGGTACGGCCGAATCCGGGTTGTTGAACACGCGCATTGGGGACTCCGCACCGCCGGAAGTGATACGCAAGTCGGAGAAATCGCCGGTGTGGGGGTGAAACGCCATGGCCTTGGGAACACGTTCCTGGAGCAGCAGCGCCGTTGCGCGGAACATCGGGTCCGATTCGAATCGCGCCTGCATCGGGCGGTCGAGGATGAGATAGGCCAGCGAGAGCAAGCTCATGCCCGCGTGATGCGCCATGAACGAGCGCACTATGGCGCTCGCTTGCCCGCGCGGTAGCCGCGCCGGCGTGTAGTCGACCGCCTCGTAGAACCCGTAGCGGCCGGAAATTCCTTCCGCGGCGAGGCGCTGGAGATTCACGCACGCCTCCTCGGGCGCCACCATCAGCGCCAAGGCCGAGGCGTAGGGGGCGATGACTAGATCTTCGGCCAGTCCGCGTTTGAGTCCCAGGCCGGGCACGCCGAAGGCGCGGTATTGGTAATTGAGACGGAAATCGGTCGTGTTGTAGCCGGATTCCGAAATACCCCACGGAACCCCGCGTTGCTTGCCATACTCGATCTGCCTCTCGACTACGGTCTTGCAGGTCTGATCGAGCAGCGTATTCTCGTAAGCCGGCATGAGCAGTAGCGGCATGAGGTACTCGAACATCGAGCCGCTCCACGAAAGCAGGACCGGCTCGCCGCCCGCGGTAGTGAGCAGGCGCCCCAGCGCAAACCAGCTCTCCTGCGGCAGATGTCCCTGCGCAATCGCCACGAACGTGCACAATCGCGCTTCGGAGGCCAGCAGATCGTAGTAACTCGAATCGCGCCGCCGCTCGCCCACGTTGTACCCGATCGTTAGTAGATGACGACCCGCGTCGTACAAGAAGTCATAATCCAGTGTGGCCAGTTCGTTCGCTTGAATGGCCAGCCGTTCGAGAACCGCGATCCTCTCGGTGGATCGCTGGCGTGCTAGCGTAATGAGCCCGCGAAGATCACTCCATTGCCGTTCGGTCTCTGGCGGCAATGCCACATCAAGTCTTGCGAGTTCGCGCAGCGTTGGAATCTGATCGAGGCCAGAAATGTCGCTGAATCCATTGTGAGAGGAGGAAGTCCATGTCCACGGCGCGAGGAACGCGAGATCGTCGAGGGCATCCCGGCACTGGCGCAGCATTGCGCTTGCCCACCACCGCGCTTCGCTCTCGCCGGCGGCAAGGAGGCTCTCGTTCACCTCCGAGGCGGAGTGCGCCAGTCGCTCAAGCCAGATCCGCGTAGCGGAAAGTGTGATGGGCCGGGAATCGAATGCAGTCTCCAGGTCTTTTTGCATTTGAACTAACTGGGCTGGTGCAGCCCCTGCAACGGCGTCCACGACAATTCCCAGAGTGTCGGTCAATCCCTCGAATAATCGCGCGCCGGTGATCTTGTGATCAGGGAGTGCGAGAAGTCCCGGCCGCAATGTCAGCAAATGACCCGCGAGGTTTCCGCTGTCCACGGTCGAGACATAGAGTGGCAACAGGGCTTTCAGCGACTGCGTGTCGTACCAGTTGTAGAAGTGGCCCCGGTGGCGCTCCAGCGTGGCCATCGTGGCCAGCGTATTGTGCGTGCGCTCGATGAGTTGGCCGCTCGAGATGTAACCGAAATCGTACGCCGATAGATTCGAGAGCAGCGCAAGCCCCATGTTAGTCGGCGACGTGCGGTGCGCCACTCCGGCGGCGGGCTGCTCCTGGTAGTTGTCGGGAGGCAGCCAATGATCTACCGGGCCGACGAAGGTGTCGAAGAACGCCCATGTCTTGCGTGCAATTTTTCGCAGGAAGAAGATCTGGTCATTAGACAACTTGGCGGCGCGGGCAACGAGCGGCCGGCTTATCCACCATGCAACGACCGGGGAGAATAACCACAACACCAAAATCGGCCCGGCGACCACCAGCGCGGCTGGCTTGGACGCCGCGAGATAGACCAGCATGGCGCCGGCAATCGCCATGGCGCTCCACATCGAGCGGCAATTGGCCACGAGGTCCGTGCCGTTGTTGCGGTCCGGTTCGCCCGACGCAGTCCACTCCAGCAGCCGCCTATGAGTGAACAGCATCCGCCCCGCGGTGCGCACAATGGCGTCGAGACTGTAGCAAGCCTCGTAGGGGAGACACACGAGCGTAAATCCGGCTTGAGCGAGGCGCTGGCGGGCCGAGCGCGCCGCGGCAGCGAGATGCTGGCCGAGCAGCACTTCGCGCGGCTTGTGAAACATCTCCACGGTCCAGGCCATCAACGTTGGAATCGCGATGATCCCGATCACACATAAGGTCCAGAACCACGCTGGCGCCAACACCGTCCAGCCCAGCAGCAAAAGCAGTGTCAATCCCGCGGGGACCAGGCTGCGCCTGAGGTTGTCGAAGAGCTTCCACCGGGAAAGTCCCGAGAGCGGGTTCCTTTGACGGCGCCCGCCGGCGCCGGGCACGCCCGGTAGCAGCCAGCGCGCAATCTGCCAATCTCCGCGAATCCAGCGGTAGCGCCGGGTCACGTCCGCACTGTAACTGTGCGGATCCTCCTCGTACAACTGCACATCGCTCAACAGGCCCGAGCGCGCGTAACAACCTTCGAGAAGGTCGTGGCTCAAAATCCGGTTTTCCGGGAAGCGCTCGTTCAATGCCCGTTCGAACGCATCGACATCGTAGATACCCTTTCCGATGAACGAGCCTTCGCCAAATAGGTCCTGGTACACATCCGAGACGGCACGCGTATACGGGTCGATACCGGGCTCGGCGCCACACATGCGTGCATAGTGCGAGCGGTTCGCGCCCGGCAGGCTGGCGGCCACGCGTGGCTGCAGGATCCCGTAGCCGTCCGCTACAAGCTGTTTGGCCTCGTCGTAGCGAGCGCGATTCAGCGGGTGCGCCATGACCCCGATAAACTGCCGTGCCGCGTCGCGCGGCAGTTGTGTATCCGTGTCGAGCGTAATCACGTACTTCACCTCCGGCAAGACGGCAGTCTCGCCGACCACGAGCGAGAACCGGTCGCTTGCGCGGCCGCGCAGCAGCGCGTTCAAGTCGCTAAGTTTGCCGCGCTTGCGCTCGTAACCCATCCAGATCGCGTCCTGCGGATTCCACCGGCGCGGGCGGTGGAACAGAAAAAAGCAGCCGCCCATCGCAACGGGGTACTTTGCATTGAGCCGCTCGATACCCTCGCGCGCCAGATTTAACAGCGGCTGGTCCTCCGGGACGGTTTCCGTGCGCGCATCCAGAAAATCCGTCAGCAGACCGAAGTGCAAATGCTCATTCCGGTTCGCCAGAAACCGGACTTCCAGAGCCTCGATCAGACCTTCGATGCTTTGAGCGCTGGCCAGCATGCTAGGGATCACCACCAGAGCGCGCGATTCCGGAGGGATACCTTCGGAAACATCCATGCGCGGCAGCAGATGCGGTGTCGCTATCTGCGTCGCCAGCCAGTTCACTAGCGCGACCGCCAACTGGCTTGTGCACAGAAGCACGATGATGCCGGCCAGGCTGAGTGTCCAACCCTGCATACCCTCGAGATACGCCATTTGCAACAGAGCTCCGGTGAGGCTCGCTGCAATAAGAATGATCGTACCGAGATAGAGCAACAGGGGAAACCGGCCGCACATCCGCTGCACGGCTTCAAAGGCGGGAAGGCGAACTTGAGCCGCGCGCTCGAGTTGGGGCAATCCCTTCCCGATCAGGTAGAACCCGACATGCGCTGCTCGATCATCGAGGCCACGCCCGGCGGCTCCCTCATGCGCGAGTTGGACCACTTTGCGCGCCACTTCGGCTTCGGACAGGGCGCCCATTTTCGCCGTTTCCTCGATGACGTGACGGTAGCGGTCGCGCGTGGCGAAATCCATCCTGCCGTAGACGCCGCCGGGATCCTCGCGCAGTTTCCGCTCGACCGCACTCATGGTCTCGACGAACTCGCGCCAGTCCATCGCCTCCAGGAAGCGCAGGCTGCCAATGCTGTTGCTGATAGAGATCTGGTCGGCGGCCTGCTGCTGGATTTCGGACTGAACCGATTGCTGAATCGTCTGGCCCGACTCTGCGAGCAGTTGTTCGATCCAAGTCAGCGGCAATGCCAGAGCGGGGCTTTGTCCTTGCAACCGGCGGGCGAATTCCGCGACGAAAGAACTCGCCATGGGCGGTCTGGAGCGCGCCATGTCCGCGATCACCAGAATCAGGCTCTTGGGGTCTTTTTCCGCGATGTCGATCATCTGGTCGGCCCAGTAGTCGGCGAGGTTGCGGCCGATTCGGTCTGCAGCGATGCGCGTGCCAACGCGCCGGAGATTCTCGATCAGCGCCAGGCGCAGCATGATGGGGATCGCCCACAGCTCGCCCAGTTTCAGGGCGGTGCCGCTCTGGTAGGCGGCCACGAAACTGCTGAGACTTTCTGGATCGACGCGTCCATCGCCGTGCGCGATGGTCTCGAGGGCGATGTCGTACACGCGCGGAAGCCCGGCTGACGGGCCGCAAGCCAAATGCGGCAGTTCCCGGCTGTAGCCTGTCGGCAAGTGCCGCCTGGCCGTACGAATCTGTTCTACGATTAGGTAGAAGTTGTCGAGCAGCCATTCGCCGGCCGGCGCAATCCGGCGGTTCGCCTTGATCGCCTGCGTTAGCAGGTCGCAGGCCTCCACTAAGATGTCTTCATTCTCGGCGAGCCGTGCCAGCAGCTGGCCCGCAGGGCGTCCCGGGCTCAACTTGTGGCTGCCCGCCAGGATCCTGCCGTGCTGTTTCATCTGATCGGCGCTGAATAGCTCTGATCGCAGAGGTAACTCGCCGTCGGCGTATGTCGGTTCTATGTCCTTTCCGCGCACTCTTGCCCAGAGATGAATCAAAGTCGCACGAATGGATTTGCTGCTCACCTTCAATTTGCGGTTCCCTGTCTGAACTAAGAACTTAAGGATTTTGCTCGCAAGCGCGAGCGGCTTGGCATTGCCTGATGCGGCGAGTTCGATGCTCAGTGTAGGCTTATCTACACTGAGGGAGCCCGCACCGTATGTGCACTATCCCACAGAGCGATTATGTGACAACTTAACCCGTTAGGTAAGGGGCGGGTGATTCGGAGGGCTAAAACAATGCGCGCGAGGAGCCCCCATCAACCCAGGTGTTTTCGCGCGCGTGATACGTGCCGCGAGCGCTTGCAGGTCAGCGTCCTTGAATATGGGATCGTTATGTTATGTAGTTCCATGTCGGCGAGCAAGATGCAGGGCTCGGAGACGCGGCGGGCGCTCACGGCGGGAGTAGCGATGAAGCGCATCGCATTGCGTGCGTCGGCCGTGTAGGCCTAATCGCCGGTGTAGCGCGCCAGCGGATTGGCGAAGCGGGCCAGCGCGATGTTTTCGTTCAATTGCACCAGAGCTTTGAGCGGGCCTTTTTCGACCTGGCCAGCGCCAGCGCGTATTCCGCCGTGTTCGCGTCTAGGAATCTCTGCGCGAGCTTGAGCCCGCCCAACCATACCGCCTCCAGGTCGAGAAGGATGAATTTCTGCTCCTTCTTTGCCTGGGCAAACTGCTGCTCGGACCAGGGCTGCCAG
>JBKKAO010000181.1:0-5985 GCA_046714645.1 Burkholderiales bacterium
AGTCCATGCTGATATCGGAAAGGGTGTGCCCGATCATCTTCAGATCAACGGCGCGTTCCTGCTCTTCGTGTTTCGATACGTCGTCGTGCTGCTGTTGTTGGCGCGCGCGCCTTTAGAATGGCTCTTAGCCATGGCGTTTAGGTTGCGTTGTGGTTAGGGGCGCGAGCGCGGATAACGCTCGTTGCCCCGCCTGCTCACTGTTCGGTGAGCGCTCTCAGTTTCCTACCAAATGCTGAAAGACGTCAAGCCGCTTCGACTGTGGCCATAGGGAACCTTTTGGGGAGCTGTGGCAGTTGACAGCTGCTGATTGCTTGACCTGGCGCGGGTTTCCGAAGGATTTGCGAGTCCCTCTCCCGCACCAACGAGCGGTTTTGCCTTTCACCGCTCACCGACTTAAACTTCGCGCTGGCACATCGAACTGCACCGGTGATCCGCCCGGTGCCTTCTCGGCAATGAAGTTAGTCATACAAACCATCGACGACGACGGGCGCTTGAAGCGCGTCCGAGAATTCATCAGTAAGTCCTGGCGTATTGAAGTCGCCGATAGCTGCGATGGGCCGGCTTTCGCCCGGGCGCTCGACGACGCGGATGCGCTCATATCCATGTCCTGGCCGCCGTCCTTTCCGCCGGCCCCCCATCTCAAGCTGCTGCAACTCCCTGGTGCTGGGACCGATGCCATTTCCTTCGGCCACCTGCCCCCAAGGGCAGCGGTGTGTAACACCTTCGAGCATGAAATCGGGATCTCGGAGTACGTGATCGGCGCGATGCTTGAATGGATGATCGGCTTTCGAAAACTCGATGCGCAGTTCCGTAAAGGAGATTGGACGGGCTCCTACCTTTGCGGTCCCTACCACGGCGAGATGTTCGGCAAAACCTTGGGTATCATCGGCTATGGACATATCGGGAGAGAGGCCGCCAAACGCGCCAAGGCCTTCGGCATGCGCATCCTGGCCTGCGGGCGAAGGGCTCAGGCCGGGGATGAATACTGCGAATCCGTGCGTGCCGCGGAGAAACTGGACGATGTATTGAGCGCGTCCGACTTCGTGCTCATCGCCCTACCCTTAAATAACACCACGCGCGGCTACATCAACGAAGCGCGCCTCCAGGCGATGAAACCCAGCGCGGTAATCATCAATGTGGCACGAGGCGCGGTCATCGATGAAGCCGCTCTTTACGCCGCGCTCAAGTCACGCACCATCGGCGGTGCGGTTTTGGATGTATGGTATCGCTATCCGCAACAAGGCCAGACTCGCGGCCCCGTTCCTTGGAATCATCCCTTTCACGAGTTGGATAACGTTATCCTCACGCCACACGCATCGGGTTGGACTGACGGCCTCATGCTACGGCGCAACCGTGTGATCGCGGAGAACCTCAATCGTTTGGTGCGTGGCGAACCCCTAATCAATCTCGTGCGCGCGCCGCTCACGGCATAAAGGAGAAATCGATGGAAGCAGTTCGAGCAAAGGAAGCCGCAGCGCTGTTGTGGAATGCGTGGAACGACGGTAGGCAGCTCGATGCACTGCCTGGCCACTGCCGGCCCGTGACCATCGAAGAAGGATACGAAGTACAGGCGCATATCGCCGCGCTCTCGGGCCAAGCGCAGTTCGGATGGAAAATCGCCGCCACCAGTAAGGCCGGACAAACCCATATCGGTGTCAGCGGTCCCCTCGCGGGCCGCTTATTTCTCAACAGGGTCTACGCCGAGTTCGCCAAAGTCCCCTTTACCGGTAACGAAATGCGGGTGGCGGAAGCGGAGTTCGCCTTCAAATTCGGCGCGGATCTTCCGCCGCGCGCAACTCTCTATACCCAACAGGAAGTCTTGCATGCGGTGCGCTCGCTGCACCCGGCCATAGAAATTCCCAACTCGCGCTACAAAGAATTCGTAAGGGCCGGTGCGCCCCAGCTCATCGCCGACAATGCCTGCGCCCACTATTTCGTTCTCGGCAAACCAACGCCCCAAACTTGGCGAGACATCAACTTGGCGGAACATCCGGTCACGGCGATCGTGGAAGGCAAGCTCACGCGAGAAGGCAAAGGTGCCAACGTCCTGGGAGATCCGCGCATTGCACTGACCTGGCTGGTGAATGAGCTGTCGCGCTTGAATACCGGTATCAAGGAGAATCAAGTGGTGACCACGGGCACCTGCGTCATTCCCGTGGAGATCGGCTCAGGGGATCGCGTAGCCGCCGATTTCGGGGCTCTAGGACGCGTGGAAGCCTGGCTTGGCTAACTACCGCGGTACCCATACGAAACGTGACGCCGTGAGAAGCCTGTACCCGAGATCCTTTCCAGTCCTCATCCTGGTAGGATTTCTGCTGACCATCTCGCCCTTGATCATCGCCTTGGTACAAAACGCCGTGTCGGTGCGCAAGATCGCCGCCATGAGCGAGAGCGCGCTGTATGAAGCCGTGCTCGCGGCCCAGAATAGCCGGCTTCTTATCGAACAGGTAACTAACTTGGAAAGGGGGGTCCGGCAGTACGCTATTTTGGGGAACGTGGCGATGCTCGATTCCTTTGACGCAGCCCACAACGATTTTCTGGAAACCCTTTCCCGCATGCGTCCGCTCAACCTGGGGATCGCGCAACAACAGTTGCTGAGCGACCTTTCCATGCGGGAAACGGAGCTTTACTCACAGGTTTCCTCCCAGCGCGGCGCGCCCAAGGAAGTCGAGAAGTTCGCCGGCAGCTACGAAACTCTGTCCATCCTGGCGCGCTCCTTGGATGCGACGGGCAACGCCATCGTCGATCGTGAAGTGCGCGCCATTCAAGACCTCGCCGACCAAGTCGATACCTTTATCTACCGGCAGATGATCTTGGTCGTGCCCGCCGCCATCGCGCTGCTGCTGGGAGCTACTTTTTTGATATCCCGCCCGATACGGCAGATCGGATCGGCCATCCAGCACTTGGGCGAGGGTGATTTCTCGCGCCCCGTCAAAGTCACGGGGCCGCGCGATCTCGAGATGATCGGAAAGCAATTAGATTGGATGCGCTTGCGCTTGATCGATTTGGAAAGCCAAAAGACACGTTTCATGCATCACGTATCCCATGAGCTAAAAACGCCTCTGACCGCCCTGAGGGAGGGTACGGAACTGCTGGGCGATGGTACCCTCGGGGCGCTCTCCCACGAGCAGCACGAAGTGGCCATCATCTTGCGGCAGAACACGCTGCGCTTGCAGCACCTCATCGAAGAACTTCTAAACTACCAAACCGTGCAGTTCCGCAAGGCCGATCTCAATCTCACTCAAATTTCCTTGTCGCTGCTTCTCAAGCACCTCACCGGTGTACACGGGCTCGCCATGCGGGCAAAAAGAGTAAGCTTGGGTCTGCATTGCGAAGACATCTTGATCGAGGCCGATGAGAAGAAGCTGGAGGCCATTGTCGACAATCTTCTATCCAACGCCATCAAGTTCTCCCCGGAGGGCGGGAAAATTCTAGTCGGCGCCATTGCGCTACGCGGACAACTCAGGCTCGATGTCATGGACCAAGGTCCCGGCGTGCCCAAACAGGACCGGCTCAGAATCTTTGAGCCTTTCTATCAAGGCGAGGAAACCGCGAAACCCGCGGTCAAAGGCACCGGATTGGGGCTAGCCATCGCACGAGAATACGTATTGGCGCATAGCGGCCAGATCGAAGTTCTCGACCATCCCAAGGGCGCTCATTTTCGAATTACCTTGCCCTTAGAGAGTATGGAGAGAGCGGCGTGAGAACGCTCTTCGGTTCACTGCTCCTGGCGGCGTGCGCGATCGTAGCGGGATGCATCATCACCGTGCCGCCCGAGATCTCACAGCCCGCGCCCACTCCACCCGTTCGGGCTAAGGAGCCAAATCGGGAAACCGCGCCTAGACCGGTGAGCGATACCGATAGGCTGCTGTCCTACTACGCCTACGCGCAGTCTCTAGCCAAGGAACAACTCGCCAAAGAACTGGAGCAAACCCGTCGCTTTTACGAAACGAACGGAAGCGGCTTTGCGCGCATGCAACTGCTCCTAGTCCGAATTGCCGCGAACCCCGAGCAGCGCGATCCCGACAAGATTCTTGAACTTTTGCAAGTGCAACTGTCGGCCAAGAACGACGGTGAAGCTGAGCTCAGCGCGCTCGCCTCGCTGCTGAAGGCACTACTTAGCGACAATCGACAACTTGAGAGTGGCTTAGAAAGCCACAAAGAACGGCTCAAGGAAGAAACCAAAAAAACCGAGGCCTTGAAGCAAAAGCTCGACGCCTTGATCGAATCCGAGCGAAAACTCTTGGAACGCTCCCGGCCTAAGTAGGCGATCTAAGTTAACGCGACTATCCCGCACACCCAGACTGACATGGTGACTATGACCCCTACTAAATATAAGATTCTCGTCGTCGATGACGATCAAGATTTGTTGCGCCTCTTAGCCATTCGTTTGCAGGCCTCGGGCCATGAGGTGGCCACCGCCGAAACGGGGGAGCGCGCGCTTGCCCAACTCGCCGTGGCGAGCCCCCATCTAGTGATTACCGACATGCGCATGCCAGGAATGGACGGCATGGCGCTATTCGAAGCCATACGAAAGCGAAATCCGGCGTTACCGGTGATCATTCTCACCGCCCACGGCACCATTCCCGACGCCGTGGAAGCGGTGCAGCGCGGCGTATTCGGCTATCTCACCAAACCCTTCGACGGCAAACTACTGGTGCAACAAGTCGAACGAGCGCTTGCACTAAATACCACCGTGAAGGATCCGGGCCATCCGGAAACCGATAACAGTTGGCGCGCCGACATCGTCACGCGCAGCCAGGACATGGAGTCCATTCTCGCCAAGGCTCGCCTGGTGGCGGCCAGCAATGCCAGCGTGATGGTGTTTGGAGAGAGCGGAACCGGCAAGGAACTGCTCGCTCGCGCCATCCACAAGGCCAGTCCTCGTGCCGCCCAGCCATTTGTTGCGCTCAACTGCGGAGCAATCCCAGAGCAGTTGCTGGAATCCGAACTCTTCGGCCACATTAAGGGATCTTTCACGGGCGCCATCGCGGAACACAAAGGCCTCTTCCAGTCCGCCGGAAGAGGAACCGTGTTCTTGGACGAAATCGGCGACATGCCCCTGCCTCTCCAGGTGAAGCTACTACGTGTGCTCCAAGAACGCGAAGTTCGTCCCGTCGGATCCACTCAGTCGGTCAAGATCGATGTGCGCATCATCTCGGCCACCCATAGAAATCTAGAGGAAGCCATTCGCGAGGGAAGTTTCCGGGAAGATTTGTATTATCGCCTTCACGTTGTCGCCATCTCGTTACCTCCCCTTTCCAGCCGCAGGGAAGACATCCCCGCGCTCGCCAATCACTTCCTGAAAACGCTCGTGGACCGGTACCAGAAAAACGTCCACGGCTTCTCGGCCGATGCCATGGAATTCTTGGTGAAGCACACTTGGCCCGGCAACGTGCGCGAACTGTTCAACGTAGTGGAGCAAGCCGTCGCCTTGGCCACCACCTCGCTCATCAACGCCGTGGCGGTGGAGAACGCCATTCGAGGCAAACCCTCCGAGCTGTCGTCTTTTGAAGCCGCGCGCTTCGAGTTCGAGCGCGACTACCTCGCCAAGCTACTCAAGATCACCAACGGTAACGTCACGCAAGCAGCACGGCTCGCCAAACGCAATCGCACGGAGTTCTACAAACTTCTACAGCGGCACCACCTCACCCCGGCGATGTTCAAACCCGCCATGCATCTCTAGTCTGTCTTTGGCGGACGACCTCCAGGTTATTGTTGTAATGGGAATGTTCTGAACGCGGCTGGGGCAAGTCGTTGCGCAGTGACATCCGCAGCGAGACATTCTGGCCGACTGCCCGCGTTCTTTCCTTTACATTCAGTCCCCTAGGCAACTGGTACAGCGGTTGCTGGGGCACCCCCGGAACCTCGGTCTTTCTTCGACGGCTATGCCGGGTTCGGCCTCTGGGTGACACTTGGTGGGATCGCCGGTCGCCTAGCTGTCCACACCGACATTCGTGCGCAAGCGCTCAACTTAATGCCCGG